>BEHO01000085.1 GCA_002898915.1 bacterium HR12 | reverse complement strand
CACGACCTCACGATCGACGAGGCGGGGCTGAAGATCGCCGTGAAGCCCGGAGAGACGAAGTCCGGCACGATCAGCCTCGACGCCGGCACCTACACCTTCTACTGCTCCGTGCCCGGCCACCGCGAGGCCGGGATGGAGGGGACCCTCACGGTCTCCTGAGGAGGGACATGCGGACGATGGCTCCGAGCGCGGAAGCCGGCACGGCGGTCGGGATCGGTCGCCCCTCACCTCGTGGGTGGGTCGGTCGTGCCGCGCTCGGGGCCGTCGCCCTCGCGCTCGTGGCGCTCGCCTACCGAGCGCCGCTGTGGACCTCCACCCTGCACGCGCCGCAGTACCCGCAGGGCCTGCGGGTCATCGTCTACGGCGACCGGGTCGGGGGCGACGTACGGGAGGTGAGCGCCCTCAACCACTACGTGGGGATGAAGCCCTACGACATCGACGCCTTCCCCGAGGTGAAGCTCTGGGGGCCGACGATCCTCGCGGCGCTCGCCGCGGTGGGGGTGTCCCAGGTCTTCGACCGACGGTGGCCGGGGCGCCTGGCGCGCCTGTTCCTGTGGGCGGTGCCGCTCGGGGTCCTCGCGGACATCCAGTGGCGCCTCTACGTGTTCGGCCACGACCTCGTGACCGATCCGCGGCCGGCGCTCCCCCTCGAGCCCTTCACGCCCTGGGTGATCGGCCCCACGCGGGTGCTGAACTTCACGAACACGGCGGTGCCGGGCCGCGGCGTCCTCCTCCTGTTCGCGGCCGCCGCGGTCCTCAGCTTCGGTCCGGGTCTCGGCCGGGGCCTCCGGCGCCTCGCCGGGTGGCTCGACCAGCCCGTGGGGGCCCGGGCGGGGGTGGGGGAGGGCGCATGAGGGGCGCGCGGCGGCTCGCGCTCGCGCTCGCGGCCGCGCTCCCGGCGGTCCTCCCCCTCACCCCGGCCTCCGGCGGTGAGGCCGTCCGGGACGCCGCCGAGATCCAGGCCCGGATCGACGCTGCCTCGCCCGGCGCCACGATCGTGGTCGAGCCCGGCGTCTACCGGGGTCACCTGGTCGTGGACCGGGCCGTGACGCTCCGCGGCGAAGGGCGAGCGGTGATCGACGGCGGTGGTGAGGGCTCGGTCATCACGATCACCGGGGACGGCGCCGTGGTGGAGGGGCTCGAGGTGCGCGGCAGCGGCGCCGGACCCGTCGGCGCGCCGGCGGGGATCCGCGTCGAGGCGGACGGCGTCCTCGTGCGCGGCAACGTGGTCCGCGACGCGTACCTGGGGATCTCGGCCTACGGGGCGGAGGGGCTGAAGGTGGTCGGCAACCGGATCGCGGGCCGGGCTCGAGCGACCGTGGGCGACGACGCCCACGCCATGGCGCCCGCGGAGCATCCCGATGACCCGTCGGCCGCCGACGGGGGCGATCTGCGGGGGGACGGCATCTCCCTCTGGGACGTCGAGGGGGCCCTGGTCCGCGACAACGTCGTCGAGCAGGTGCGCGACGGCGTCTACCTCTCGTACGGATCGGAGATCCTCGTCGATCGGAACGTCGTGCGCGGGAGCCGCTACGCGATCCACTCGATGTTCGCGAAGGACCTCACGGTCGTCGAGTGTCGCTTCGAGGCGAACCTCTCCGGGGCGGTCATGATGTACGGGGGCCCCGTGCTCCTGCTCCGGAACGAGATCCGGGACAGCACCTCCCCGTCGACGGGGATCGGCGTGCTGCTGAAGGACGTGGCGGGGGCCGACGTGGTGGAGAACGTGGTCGTCGGCAACCGGGTGGGGATCCAGGTCGACGGGCCCCTCGGCACGGCGGGGGTGGAGCTCCGGGTGCGGGGCAACACCGTCGCCCTGAACCGGTTCGGGGTCGCCCTCTACCCCTCGGCGCAGGTGACGTTCTCCCGGAACAGCTTCGTGGAGAACGCTGTCCAGGTGGTGGCCAAGGGCAGCGGTGGGGGGCGGAACAGCACGTGGTACGACGAGGGCCTCGGCAACCTCCGGAGCGACTACCGGGGCTACGACCTCACCGGGGAGGGGCTTGGCGACGTGCCGTACGTGGGGGGTGGGGCCGTGGAGCGCCTGCTCGTCCGAGCGCCCGTGCTGGAGGCGCTGGCGAGCGGCCCCGCCCTCCAGCTCCTGCGGGCGGTGGAGGAGCGCTGGGTGGAGCGCCGGCCGATCGTGGAGGATCCCCTGCCGCTCATGTCTCCCGTCTCGCCCCCGCTCGCCTCCGGGCCGCGGGGGGCGCTGGCGCCGGGTGTGCTCGGCTCCGGGGGGCTCGCCCTCACGGCGCTGGCCCTCGGCGTGCTGTGGACGGCCCGTCGCCGGACGGGGGGTCTCGCCCATGCCTGAGCCGACGCCGGTGCTCGTGACCGAGGGCCTCGCGAAGGCCTTCGGCCGGCACGCCGTGCTCGACGGGATCTCGCTCCGCGTGGATCCGGGGGAGATCGTCGTCATCTCCGGTGGCAACGGCGCCGGCAAGAGCACGCTCCTCCGGTGCCTCGCCGGCCTGCTGCCGTTCGAGGGACGGGCCCGGGTGGGCGGCCTCGAGGTGGACGGGCGGCCGGACGTCCGGCGCCTCGTCGGATACGTGCCCCAGGCGGTCCAGCTCCCCGAGCACGCGACCGTGGGGGAGGTCCTCGCCTTCTTCGCGCGTCTCCGGGGGGTCCGGCCCGAGGTGCCCGACCTCCCCGAGGGGTTCCTGCCGGCGGCGGAGCGACCGATCGGCATCTGCTCCGGGGGCCAGCGTCAGCGGGTGGCCCTCGCCGTGGCGCTCCTCGGGGACCCGCGCTTGCTGCTGCTCGACGAGCCCGTGGCGAACCTGGACGAGGGGGGCCGCGACGCCTTCTGGGAGACCCTCCGGGGGCGCGCTCGGGCGGGCGCCGCGGCCCTCGTCGCCACCCCCACGCCGGCCGACCTCATCGGGGTCGCCGATCGGGCCGTGGTGCTCGCGGACGGGCGCGTGGTCCACGACGGCGCGATGGACGGCCCCCACGTCGTGGCCCTGGGGCGCCGCCGGGGGACGCCGGAGCCTCGGGCGTCGGACCTCGGCGAGGACGAGGAGGAGGCGGAGGCGTGAACGCCGCGCTGGCCGTGGCCGGGTGGGAGCTCCGCGGGGCGGTGCGCAGCCGGGTCGTCCTGGGCGCCGCCCTGACCTTCGGCGCGATCTGCCTCGGCGTGACCCTCCTCGGGCTCGACGCCCTCCGCGGGCTCGGCCTCGCCGGGGTGGGCCCCGCGGCGGCCGGGCTCGTGAACCTGGGCGTGCTGGTCCCGCCCCTCCTCGGCCTGCTCCTCGGAGCCGCGAGCCTGGCCGGGGCCCGCGAGCGGGGGCTGCTCGCGATGGTCGCCGCGCAACCCATCTCCCGGCCCGCGATCGTGCTCGGGACGTTCCTCGGCCTCGCCGGAGCGCTGTGGACGACGGTGGCGCTCGGGTTCGGCCTCGCGTCGCTGGTCCTCGCGGGGGTGGCGCGGGTCCAGGACCTCGCACCCCTGGGGGCGCTCGTCGGCGCGACCCTCGCGGTCGGCTCGGCCGGCCTCGCCGTCGGGGTCGGGATCTCGGCCTTCGCCCGGGGGCGGGGTCAGGCCACGGCGCTGGCGCTCGCGGTGTGGTTCGTCCTGGCCCTCGGGATGGACCTCGCGCTCGCGGGGCTCGCGCCGGCCGTGCGGCTCGGGCCCGAGGGGCTGCTCGTCGCGGTCCTGCTCAACCCCCTCGAGGCGGGGCGGATCCTCGCGCTCCTCGCGGCGAGCGCCGGCGGGACCGCCCTCGGCCCCTTCGGAGCGTTCCTCCTGGACCGGTTCGGCGCGGGCGGCGCCGCGGCCCTGCTCGTGGGCGGGATCGTGGTCTGGACGGCCCTGCCCCTCGTGCTCGCGGGTCGGGCGCTCGCGCGGCGCGTCGTCTGAGGCGACCCGCGGTGCGGTAGCCTGCCTCCGCCATGAGGCTCGTCCGGTTCCGCTCCGCCGACCGCATCGCGCACGGCGTGCTCGAGGACGGGGTGATCCGCGCCCTCCGCGGCACGTTCTTCGAGGACCCGCTGCCCTCCGGCGAGGAGGTGCCCCTCGACGACGTGCGTCTGCTCGCGCCGGTCCTCCCCTCGAAGGTGTTCGGCGTGGGGAAGAACTTCGCGGCGCACGCGGCGGAGTTCGGGAGCGAGGTGCCCGAGGAGCCCCTGCTGTTCCTGAAGCCCTCGACGTCGGTGAGCGGGCCGGGGGATCCGATCCCGCTTCCGCCGATCAGCCGCCGGGTGGACTACGAGGGCGAGCTCGCGGTGGTCATCGGTCGCGTGGCCCGGAACGTCCGGGCCGAGGACGCCTTCCGGTACATCCTCGGCTACACCTGCGCGAACGACGTCACGCTCCGCGACCTCCAGAAGCGGGACGGGCAGTGGGCGCGGGCGAAGGGCTTCGACGGCTCGTGCCCCCTGGGGCCCTGGATCGAGACCGAGCTCGACCCCACCGACGTCCGCATCGAGACCCGCGTGAACGGCGAGACCCGCCAGTTCGCCTCCACCCGCGACCTCGTCTTCGGCGTCGCGACCCTCGTCGAGTTCATCACCGCCTTCGCCACCCTGCTCCCCGGCGACGTGATCCTGACCGGCACCCCGGAGGGGGTCGGGCCGCTCGCCCCGGGGGACCGGGTGGAGGTCGAGGTGGAAGGGATCGGGATCCTCGCCAACCCCGTGGAGGCCCGGTGAGCACGGTCCGCACGCGGTTCGCCCCGGCGCCCTCGGGCGCGATCCACGTCGGCAACGCGCGGACGGCGCTCTACTCGTGGCTCACCGCGCGACACCACGGCGGGGCCTTCGTGCTCCGCATCGAGGACACGGACGCCAGCCGGGTCTCCGAGGAGGCCGTGCACCTGGTCATGGACTCGCTGCGGTGGCTGGGGCTGGACTGGGACGAGGGGCCCGACGTCGGCGGTCCCCACGCCCCCTACCGGCAGTCGGAGCGCCTGGGGATCTACCGCGAGCACGCGGATCGCCTGCTGGGGGAGGGGCGGGCCTACCGCTGCTACTGCACGCCGGAGGAGCTCGAGCAGCGCCGTCGCGAGGCGCTCGCCGCCGGACGCACCCCGGGCTACGACGGGCGCTGTCGGACCCTCACCCAGGCCGAGCGGGCCGCCTTCGAGGCGGAGGGGCGCCCCGCGGCTCTCCGGTTCGCCATGCCCGAGCGGGAGTTCGTCGTGCACGACCTGCTGAAGGGCGAGGTCCGCTTCGCTCCCGGGAGCCTGCCGGACTTCGTGATCCTGCGCTCCGACGGCTCGCCGACGTACCTCCTCGCGGCCGGCGTGGACGACCTGCTCATGGGGATGACGCACATCATCCGGGGGGAGGACCTGCTCGCCTCCACCCCCCGGCAGCTCGCGCTCATGGAGGCCCTGGGCGCGACGAGCTTCCCCACCTACGCCCATCACCCGCTCATCGTCGGGCCCGATCGGCAGCCCCTGTCGAAGCGGCACGGGGCGACCTCGGTCGAGGCCTTCCGCGAGCGCGGCTTCCTGCCCGAGGCGATGGTGAACTACCTCGCGATCCTCGGTTGGTCCTACGGGGACCGGGACCTGTTCACCCTGGCCGAGCTCGTCGAGCTCTTCGACGTCTCGCGCGTCTCGCGGAACCCGGCGATGTTCGACGTGCAGAAGCTGGAGTGGATGAACGCCCACTACATCCAGCAGCTCGACGACGACGAGCTCGCCGCGCGGTGCCTGCACGCGCTCACCGCCGCCGGCCTGCTGCCGGAGCCCTCGCTCCTCCGTCGCGCCATGCCCCTCGTCCGCGAGCGCATGAAGGTCCTCACCGACGCCGTGCCGCTCCTACGCTTCCTGTTCACCGACGACGTCGAGCCCGACGAGCGGGCGGCGAAGGTCCTGGCCGGCGCGCCCGCCGGGTACCTCGCGGCGGCCGCCGCCGCGCTCGAGGCGGTCGAGCCCTGGACCGCGGCGAACATCGCCGCCGCCCTCGACGTGCTCGCCCAGGGCGCCGGCCTCAGCCGCACGAAGGGGTGGCAGCCGGTGCGGGCGGCGGTGACGGGCTCCACGGTC
>BEHO01000084.1 GCA_002898915.1 bacterium HR12 | reverse complement strand
GAGGAGGGACCGCTCGCCGGCAAGACGATCGTGCTCACCGGGACCCTCCCGTCGCTCTCGCGCGAGGAGGCGACGCGCCTCGCCGAGGAGGCCGGTGCGCACGTCGCCTCGGGCGTCTCGCGCAAGACGGACTTCGTCGTGGCCGGCGAGAGCCCCGGATCGAAGCTCCAGCGGGCCCTGGAGCTCGGGGTCGAGGTGATCGACGAGGCCGAGTTCCTGCGGCGCCTCGGCCGGGGGTAGGCTGACGGCCGACCGGAGGCGTGGTGGGGGAGCACGTGGCGACGAGGATCGACGGCAACGCGATGGCGGCGGAGCTCCACGCGCGGCTGGCGGACGAGGTCCGCGAGCTCCGGGCCGCGGGCGTGCGGCCCGGTCTCGCGACCGTCCTGGTCGGCGAGGACTACCCGGCGCAGGCGTACGAGCGGCGGGTGCGCCGCTTGGCCGAGGAGCTCGACTGCGCGTACGTCTGCGAGCACCTGCCGGGGGACGTGGAGCTCGCCGAGGCCCTGGCCACGGTGGGCAAGCTGAACGCCGACCCCCGCATCACGGGGATCCTCGTGCTGCGCCCGCTCCCGCCGCAGGTGCCCGAGGTCGAGCTGTACCGGATCCTGTCGCCGACGAAGGACATCGAGGCCGTGACGCCGGTGAACGCGGGCCTGCTCGCGCAGGGCCGACCCCGGTTCATCCCCTCGACGCCGGCCGCGTGCTTCCACATGCTCGACACGTACCTCCGCTCGACGGGGCGGGACCCGGCCACCGCCTACGACGGGGTGAACCTCGTGCTCGTGGGGCGATCCAACAACGTCGGCAAGCCGGCGGTCTGGCTCGGCCTGCAGCGCAACGCCACGGTCATCTCCGCCCACCACTACACGGACCAGGCCGGGCGCCTGGCCGACTTCACGCGGATCGCCGACATCCTCATCGTCGCCGTCGGGCGCCGCGGCCTCGTCACCGGCGACATGGTGCGCGAGGGCGTGATCGCGATCGACGTCGGCATCAACCCCGTGCGCGACGAGGCCACCGGGAAGGTGCGCCTCGTCGGCGACCTCGACTTCGAGAGCGTCGCCGCACGGGCCGAGGCGATCTCGCCCGTGCCGGGCGGGGTCGGGCCGATGACGGACATCTGGCTGCTCCACAACACGGTGCGCGCCGCCGCGATGCGCGCCCACCTGCCGCACCCGCCGGAGATGACGCTGTGACGTACTCGATCGTGGCGCGGGACCCGGCGACCGGCGAGCTCGGGGTCGCCGTCCAGTCCCACTGGTTCGCCGCGGGGATCGTGTGCTGGGCCCGGGCCGGGGTCGGGGCCGTCGCGACGCAGGCGATGGCGCTCGTCGAGCACGGGCCCCTCGGCCTCGAGCTCATGGCGGGCGGCGCCTCCGCGGCGGAGGCCCTCGCGGCCCGCCTCGCCGCCGATCCGGAGCGCGAGCACCGGCAGGTGGCGATGGTCGACCGCCACGGCGGGGTGGCCGCCCAAACCGGCTCCTCGTGCATCCGCGAGGCGGGGCACCGCCTCGGCGAGGGCTTCTCCTGCCAGGCCAACATGATGCGGCGGGCCACGGTGTGGGACGCGATGCACGACGCCTTCGTCGCGGCGACCGGCGATCTCGCCGATCGGATGCTGGCCGCCCTGGAGGCGGCGGAGGCCGAGGGCGGCGACATCCGCGGCCGCCAGGCCGCGCGGGTCCTCGTCGTGCGGGCCGAGGCCACGGACCGGCCGTGGGAGGACGTCCTCGTCGACCTCCGGGTGGACGACCACCCCGACCCCCTGCCCGAGCTCCGTCGCCTGCTCACGCTCCAGCGCGCCTACGACCGGCTGGAGCGCGCCGAGGAGCTCGAGCTCGCCGGCGACGTGGACGGGGCGCTCGCGGAGCGCCGCGCGGCGATGGGGATGGTCCCCGACAACCCCGAGATCGCCTTCTGGACCGCGGTCTCCCTCGCCGTCCACGACCGCCTGGACGAGGCCCGCGCCGCCCTCGCCGTGGCGCTCCCGGCCGACCCCGGGTGGGCGGAGCTGGTCCGGCGCCTCGGCGATCAGCGCATGATGGGCCTCACCCCCGAGCTCGCCTCCGCGCTGCTCTCCTGACCGGCGCGAGGTGTACCGGCGCCGGTAGACTCGGGCCATGCCGGTCGAGATCGACATCGAGCACGTCGCACGCCTCGCGCGGCTCGAGCTCACCCCCGAGGAGATGGAGCGCCTGCGCGCGCAGCTCCGCCTGATCCTCGAGCACGCCGCGAAGGTCGGCGAGGTCGCGACCGCCGAGGTCCCGCCGACGGCCTGGGCGATCCCGCGGGTGAACGTGCTCCGGCCCGACGAGCCGACGCCCTCCATGCCGGTCGAGGAGGTCCTCGCCAACGCCCCCGAGGTGGAGGAGGACCGCTTCAAGGTCCCGAGGATCGTGGAGGTCGAGTGACCGAGCTCTGCGACCGCAGCGCGAGCGAGCTCGCCGAGCTCCTCCGCCGGGGCGAGACCTCGAGCGTGGAGGTCACCCGGGCCTGCCTCGCGCGGATGGACGCGCTCGAGCCGCACCTCAACGCCTACCTCACGCGGACCGACGACCTGGCGCTGGAGCAGGCGGCCCGGGCCGACGAGCGGATCGGTGCCGGGGACGCCCCGGCCGTCGCCGGGATCCCCCTCGCGCTGAAGGACGTGCTCTCGACCCGGGGCGTCCGCACCACCTGCGGCTCGAGGATCCTCGAGACCTACGTGCCGCCCTTCGACTGCACGCCGTGGGCGCGCCTCGCCGAGGCCGGCTCGGTCCTGCTCGGCAAGACGAACTGCGACGAGTTCGCCATGGGCTCCTCCAACGAGAACTCGGCCTTCGGGCCGGTCCGCAACCCCTTCGACCTGGAGCGGGTGCCGGGCGGCTCCAGCGGGGGCTCGGCGGCGGCCGTCGCGGCGGGGGAGGCGGTGTGGGCGCTCGGCACCGACACCGGGGGCTCGGTCCGGCAGCCGGCGGCCCTCTGCGGCGTGGTCGGCCTGAAGCCGACCTACGGGCTGGTCAGCCGCTACGGGCTGATCGCCTTCGCCTCGTCCCTGGACACGGTGGGGACGTTCACGCGCAGCGTGCGCGACGCCGCGGTCCTGCTCCAGGCGATCGCCGGCAAGGCCCCGATGGACGCGACGAGCCTGCCGGACCCCGTGCCCGACTACGTCGCCGCCCTCACCGGCGACGTGCGGAGGCTCCGCGTCGGGGTGATCTCGGAGGCCTTCGGCGAGGGCGTCCAGCCGGCCGTGGCGGCCGGGGTGCGGGCGGCCGTGGACCGCCTGGCGGACCTCGGCGCCGACGTCGGCGAGGTCTCGCTGCCCCAAACCGACTACGCGCTCTCCGCCTACTACCTCATCGCGCCCTCGGAGGCCTCCTCCAACCTCGCCCGCTACGACGGCGTCCGCTACGGGCTCCGCGTGGAGGGCCGGGACTCGGTGGAGATGATGGCCCGCACCCGCGGCGCCGGCTTCGGCCCCGAGGTCAAGCGCCGGATCATGCTCGGGACCTACGCGCTCTCCGCCGGCTACTACGAGGCCTACTACGGCCAGGCGCAGAAGGTCCGCACGCTGATCATCCGCGACTACGAGGCGGCCTTCGCCCGCTACGACGTGCTCGTCTCGCCGACCTCACCGACCACCGCGTTCCGGCTCGGCGAGAAGGTGGACGACCCCCTCGCGATGTACCTGAGCGACGTCTTCACGATCCCCGCGAACCTCGCCGGCGTCCCGGCGATCTCGGTCCCGGTCGGCCTGGACGAGGCCGGTCTCCCCATCGGCCTGCAGCTCACCGCGCCGGTGCTCCGCGAGGACCTCCTGCTCCGGGTCGCCGACGCCCTCGAGCGCGAGCTCGCCCTCGACCTCCGCCCGCCGCTGGTCGCCGCTTAGATCCGCTGCGGTTCGTCGCGCGTGGGCTCGCGGTGGGCGCCTCCCGCCGAGACGATCGCCGCGACCGAGGCCACCACGATCATCTCC
The DNA here is from genome assembly GCA_002898915.1 of bacterium HR12. Lineage (GTDB taxonomy): Bacteria > Actinomycetota > UBA4738 > UBA4738 > HRBIN12 > HRBIN12. Next base: position 2,035 of record BEHO01000084.1, on the reverse strand, counting down.
GTGGCACGGCTGGACCTCGGGATGGCACAAGCACTCGCGTGATGATAAGAGGAGGCAGGTCCAGGAGGTCCGATCGCCAGAGTGCCTGGAAACCACCTTACGCTCGCGCGCGGGAGGAGCAGCCGAGATGACGTGCAACGGTCCGTCGGAGGATGGGATGGACCCCATCGGACTGTGGTCCGATCTTCGGCGCGGCTCCATCGGTGCTGTCGTGGATAGCGGCCCGTCATGGGTCCTCCGGGTCGTCCAGGCGGGCGAACAGGTCATCGACGCGATCGTCACGCCGTGGGGCGGCGCGGGCGGATTCGCGCCACCCGGGGCCGCCGGTGCGGGTGCCTACGTGTCGTGGGGTGGGTTCACCCAGCCCGGTCGAGCCTTCATCATCGGCGGGAGGGCATCACGCGAGGTCGAGCGACTCGTGGTCACCCTCGACGATGGGAGTCTGCTCGGGATCCGCCCGGTCGGTCTTGACCTGGGCCTCCCATGGGTCTTCTTCGCCGCGGAGCTGCCCCTCGGGCGCCGACCGGTCGCCATCGACGTCCTCGACGCGGCCGGGAGCGTGCTCGAGCGGATCGATGTCTCAGCCCCGCTCGAGGTCTGAGACCGGTGCGGGCTCGGGCTCGCGGTGGGCGCCTCCCGCCGAGACGATCGCCGCGACCGAGGCCACCACGATCCCGCCCGCGAGGATCGTCCGCAGGCTCACGCGCTCGCCCAGGATCAGCCACCCGAGGAACACGGCGACGACCGGGTTCACGTACGCGTAGGTCGAGACGAGCGAGGTGCGGGCCACGCGCAGCAGCCAGAGGTACGCGCTGAAGCCGCCCCAGGAGCCCATGCTCGCTCTCGACCTCCGCCCGGCCCTGGTCCGGTAAAGCCCGGTTCCGGACCGCAACCTCCGCTTGACAGGAGGGAGAGAGAGAGTAGCGTCTCTGCGTAACCGGCCCGAGGGGTGGGGCCACCGAGCCGAGTCGCCTTTCGCCCGCGCAGGTACAGGGCGTTCGCCGCCCTGGAGGAGGTGGGGGATGTGAGATCGCGGGTGGAACGGGTCGCGGTGGAGGAGTCCGCCACGGGTGGCGACGATGGTCGAAGCACGCGTAGGCTGGGTCGCAGATCGGTCCTGACACTCGCGATCGCGGCGCTGTCAACGGTGGGTCTCGTCGGGACCGCGTTGGCCAACCACAAGGCCACGTACACGGCGACCTACACCAATGGCCAGCTTGGCCCGGTCACGCACTACTCCATCACGCGAGCGCAACCGGGACCACGAGAACGAACGATGGCGAGAAGCACTACATCGGGGTCCGGGTGAGCTACCTCGAGTATTACCTTGGCTTCTGGCACACGACCGGGACAACGGTCGGGACGACCAGCATCTTCCGGGCGACGTACAGCGCCACGAAGACCTATGGCCCTCCCAGTCAGTGTCGGACCGCCAAGTTTGCGAGTGATCACTATTACAACTCGTCCGTCGAGCGTCACTTGGAGGCCGGTGATTTCATCATCTGCCCATGATCACCGATCGCCGCTGCCCCTCCGTCCAGGCCGAACCGAGGATCCGGCGGTAGAAGCGTACGGCCTGACGAAACGCTACGGTTCTCGCTTGGCGGTCGATCGCGCCAGCTTCACGATCCCACTCGGTTGCGCAGCCGTCATCGTCGGCCCGAATGGGGCCGGGAAGACCACGACGCTCCGGATGCTCCTCGGGCTCATCCGCCCGACGTCAGGGGAAGCCCGTGTCCTGGGCGTCGGAGTTGAGCCCAAGGACGGTGGTCATCTGGACGGTGTGGGCGCCACCATCGAAGCGCCTGCCTTCTACCCACACCTGACCGCCCGGGAAAACCTCGAGTGTCTGGCCACGATGTCCAGGCTCAACCCGAGCCCTGGCCGCGTGGCTGCGGCACTCGAGGAGGTGGGGTTGGCGCGCCGTGCCGACGAACGATTCGACAGCCTCTCGCAGGGGATGAAGCAGAGGCTGGCGCTGGCCTCTGCCCTGATCCACGGTACCCGGTTGCTGATCTTGGACGAACCCACGAAC
>BEHO01000083.1 GCA_002898915.1 bacterium HR12 | reverse complement strand
CGCGCGATCGAGGGGCTCCTCGCCGCGAACCCCGCAGGCGACGTGCTCGTCGTCGCCCACGGCGGCGTCATCAACGCCTACGTGGGGTCGCTCCTCGGGATCGACCACGAGATGTTCTTCCTGCCCGAGAACACCTCGCTGAACTCGGTCGTCGTCGAGGGCGAACGCCGGCGGGTGCGGTTCCTCAACGACGTGCTGCACCTCACGGACCCCGACCTGTTCGCGGCGCCGGCGCCCGGGCCGCCTCAGGAGGCCGCCTCCGGCTAGACTGCCGGGCCGAGCGACCCGAGGAGGCGGTCGTGCCGGTCCGGTTCCTGTCCGAGGAGGGGGTGGCGGAGCTGAAGGAGCGCCTGAACGCGAGCGAGGCCTTCGCGAGCAAGGCGAAGGGGGCGCGCGCCACGCTCCTGCAGGTCATCACCGGCACGCCGGAGGGCGAGCGCCGGTACTGGATCCGGATCGACGACGGGACGGTCGACATGGGGATCGGCGACGTGGAGCGGCCCGACGCCGTCATCACCCAGGACTACGAGACCGCCGCGCAGATGGCCCGCAGCGAGATCAACCCGGTGTCCGCGTTCATGACCGGACGGCTCCGGATCGACGGGTCGATGATGCTGCTCATGCAGCTCCAGGGCGCCCTCGCCGAGCTGCCGAAGGCCATCGCCGAGATGGACGTCGACTACTGAGCGCCCTCGGGGAGCACGGCGAACAGCGCCGTCGCCCGAGCGAGGAGGCGGCCTTCCCCGTCGAGGACGTCGGCCTCCGCGTAGCCGGTCCTCCGCCCCCGTTTCACCACCCGGCCGCGGGCGACGAGACGGCCGCCCCGCCCGGCGGAGAGGTAGGTGACGTTGAGCTGGGTCGTCACGTGCTGCGTGCCGGGCTCGAGGACCGTGCGGTAGGCGAGGCCGGTGGCCGTGTCCGCGAGGGTGGCGATCACCCCGCCGTGGACGATCCCGAGGAGGTTGCGATGCCGGTCCTCCACGGCGAGCGCGACGTCCACCTCACCCTCGGCCACGCGCTCCAGCGTCATCCCGAAGAAGGAGCGGTGGAAGGCCGAGGCGGCGAAGCGCTCGCGGACCTCGGTGAGCCGGTCGGAGGCGGTCATGCCTACGAAGCCTGCTGGCCCCGGCGGTACGGCAGGCCGTCGGCGGCCGGCGGACGGAGACGCTGGGAGGCCACGGTGAGCACGAGGAGCGTCGCCACGTAGGGCGTGATGAAGATGAACTCGCGCGGCACCGTGTCCGTCGCCGCGTACCAGGCGAGGACGAGGACGCCCACGACGAGACCGATGCCGGCGCCGAGGGGACGTCGGCGCCAGGCGTACCAGGCGCCCAGGGCGACGAGGGCCGCGCCCGCGAACAGGAGGAGCGCGTGGACCGCGGCGTTCGAGCGCAGGTTCAGGGCGTCCGCGTACCCGAACAGGCCGGCCGCTGTGGCGACCCCGGTGGGGCGCCAGTTCCCGAAGATCATGGCCGCGAGGCCGATGAAGCCACGGCCCCCGGTCTGCCCCTCGCGGTAGATGCCGGCCGCCTCGAAGACGAGGAACGCCCCGGCCAGGCCGGCGAGGGCGCCGGAGATCACCACGCCGAGGTACATCATGGTGTAGACGCGCACCCCGAGGGACTCCGCGGCCCACGGGTTCTCGCCCGCCGAGCGCATCCGCAGCCCGAGGCGCGTGCGCCACAGGAACAGGAAGGTGAGCGGCACGAGGGCGACCGTGAGGACGGTGAGCACCGACAGGTTCCGCATCAGGCCGCCGAGGAGCCCGGCGAGGTCCCCGACCAGGAACCAGTGACGCCGCTCGAGCCAGCCGAGCGCGTCGGGCGTGTCCCACCCGAACAGTCCGCCGCCGGCGAGGAACGGCATCGTGAACCGGGGCAGCGTGGAGGGGACCTGCGGCGACTGCGTCGCGCCGCCCCCCTGGCCGGTGAAGGCGATGACGGAGAGGAACCGCGCCACGCCGGCCGCGATGATGTTGATGGCCACCCCCGACACGATCTGGTTCACGCCGAAGGTGACGCTGGCCACGGCGTGGATCAGCGCGCCGATCGCCCCGCCCAGGATGCCGAGGACCACGCCCCACCACGGCCCGTACTCGACGCCCCCCCAGGCGCCGAACCACGTGCCGAGGATCATCATGCCCTCGAGGCCGATGTTCACGACCCCCGTCCGCTCCGCGTAGAGCCCGCCGAGCCCGGCGAGGAGGATGGGGACGGCCAGCCGCAGGGCCGCGCCGAACGTGCCGCTGGACGTGAGGTCGTTCGCCCCCGTCACGACGCGCACCACCGACATCCCGACGAGGAGCACCCCGGCGAGCAGCAGGATGCGCCTCGGATCGAGGCGACGTCCGCGATCGAGCCCGGTCGGTCCCGCCCAGCTCATACCGCCGCCGGCTCCCGCTCGGCCTCGAGCCGCCGCGTCTCCTCGGCGGCCGCCTTGACCTCGGCCACCTGCACGAGCCGTCGGACGACCTCGTAGGCGACGACGACCGACAGGATGATGACGCCCTTGGTGATGACGATGACCTCCTTGGGGATCCCTTCGAGGTCGAGGATCTGGGCGGCGCGGTCCACCCACCCGAACAGGAGGGCGGCCACCGCGATCCCCACGGGATGGTTCAGGCCGACGAGCGCGACGGCGATCCCATCGAACCCGAGGCCGGTCGGGAAGTCCAGCGTGTAGGCGTGGAAGTACCCGAACAGGTCGCTCATCCCGATGAGCCCGGCCATGGCGCCCGAGATCAGCATCGTGGTCACGATCATCCGGTTCGGATCCACCCCGGAGGCCTGCGCGGCCGTGGGGTTGATGCCGCTCGCCCGGAGGTCGTACCCGAACCGCGTCCGCCATACGAGGACGTAGACGAGGACGCCGAGGACGGCGGCGATGAGGATGAACGAGCGCAGGTCCTCGCCGGCCGTGACGAGCAGCGGCGGGAGCTGGCCCGAGGGCGGGATCGGACGGGTGGCGATGAGGAGCTCGGAGCCGACGCGCGGCTTGCGGAGGTGGTTGGCGAGCAGGTACGCGCCGAGGCCGGTGGCGACGAAGTTCAGCATGATCGTCGCCACGACCTCGTGGACCCCGCGCTTGACCTTCAGCACCCCGGCGATCCCCGCCCAGGCCGCGCCCACCGCCATCGCGACGAGCATGATGAGCGCGACGTGGAGGACGGGCGGGAGCGCGACGGCCGCGCCGACCGCCGCCGAGAGCAGGGCGGCGATGCGGTACTGGCCCTCGACGCCGATGTTGAACAGGTTCATCTTGAAGCCGATCGCGACGGCGAGCCCCGCGACGTAGAGGGGGACGGCGCGGTTCGCCATCGACACGAGCGAGGTGGGGCGGATCCCGTAGCGGAGCATCGAGCGGAAGGCCTCCGGCGGGCTCGCGCCGATCGCCGCGAGGGCGATGGAGGACACCAGGAACGCGAGGGCGAGGGCCGAGACGGGCACGAGGAGCCACAGCAGCCGCGTCCGCCACCGTCTCATGCGGTCGCCGCCTCCCTCGCGCCCGTCATGTACGAGCCGAGCTCTTCGGGCGTCACCCGCGAGGGGTCGAGCCGGGCCACGAACCGCCCCCGGTAGATCACGTGGAGGGTGTCGGAGAGGCCGATGAGCTCCTCCAGGTCCGCCGAGATCAGGAGCAGCGCGAGCCCGGCCGCGCGGGCCGCGCGGATCTGCTCCCAGACCGCCGCCTGGGCGCCCACGTCGATCCCGCGGGTGGGCTGGGCGGCGATCAGCACCTTCGGCGAGGCCGCCATCTCGCGGCCGACGATGAACTTCTGCTGGTTCCCACCGGAGAGCGCGAGGGCCGGGGTGTCCGGCCCCGGGGTCACGACGTGGTAGTCGCGGACGATCTCGACCGTCCGCGCGTGGGCGCCGGCGCGATCGACGAAGGCCCCGCGGGCGAACGGCGGTTCGGTCTGGTGGCCGAGCATCGCGTTCTCCCAGAGGGGCGAGGGGAGGAGCAGGCCCCAGACGTGGCGGTCCTCCGGGATGTAGCCGAGCCCCGCCTCGCGGCGTCGGCGGGTCGGCCACCCCGTGACGTCGAGGCCCTCGAGCTCGATCGTGCCGGCGTCGGGCCGGCGGAGGCCCATCAAGGCCTCGACGAGCTCGCGCTGCCCGTTGCCCTCGACCCCGGCGACGCCCACGATCTCGCCCCGGCGGATCTCGAAGGAGACGTCCTCGAGCGCCCAGCGCTCCTCGATCCGGACCCCCAGCCCCCGGACGGCGAGGGCCACGTGTTCCGTGACCGTCGCCTCCCGGGTCTCCGGCGTGGGGAGCTCGGCTCCGACCATGAGGACGGCGAGGCGGTGCGCGTCGACCTCGTCCGGCCGCACCGTGGCGACGGTGCGGCCGCCGCGGATCACCGTGATGGTGTCGGCGATCTCGAGGACCTCGTCCAGCTTGTGCGAGATGAAGATGATCGTGACCCCGCGCGCGGCGAGCTCGCGGAGGTTGCGGAACAGCTCCTCGACCTCCTGGGGGACGAGGACCGCCGTCGGCTCGTCGAGGATCAGGGTCCGGGCCCCTCGGAACAGGACCTTGATGATCTCGACCCGCTGCCGTTCCCCGACGGCGAGATCCTCGACGCGGCGGTCGGGGTCGAGGGGCATCCCGTAGGTCTCCGAGAGCTCGCGGATCCTTCGGCGCGCCTCCTCGAAGGCGATCCAGCCGCCCCGCGCCGGCTCCGAGCCGAGCACCACGTTCTCCAGCACGGTGAGGTTCGAGGCCAGCATGAAGTGCTGGTGCACCATGCCGATGCCCGCGGCGATCGCGTCCTTCGGGGAGCGGAAGTGGACCTCGCGCCCGTCGATCCGGATCGTCCCGCGGTCGGGGCGGAGCATCCCGTAGCAGATCTTCATGAGGGTGGACTTGCCCGCCCCGTTCTCGCCGACGACCGCGTGGATCTCGCCCGCCCGGACGGCGAGGTGGACGTCGTCGTTGGCCACGACGCCCGGGAACGTCTTCGTGATCCCGGAGAGCTCGACCGCCGGGGGCTGCTGGCTCATCGATCTCCTCGAGGGACGCGACGGGGGCCCGAGGATGCTACCGCCTCGGGCCCCCGCCTGCGCGCCACGGTCAGCTCGTCGGGACCGTGATGGTGCCGTCGATGATCTGCTGCTTCAGGTCCTCCAGCTGGGGGGCGATGTCGTCGACGAAGCCGCCCGAGGTCGAGTAGCCGACCCCGTCGCGGGCCAGGTCGAAGGTGATGTACCCACCCTGGAAGTTCCCCTCGACCTCCGCCTTGATCGTCTCGTACACGGCGACGTCCACCCGCTTCAGCATCGAGGTGAGGACGTAGGGCTGGAGCTCCTCCGGCACCGTGAGGTACTGGTCGGAGTCCACGCCGATGCCCCACACGTGGCCGCCGGTGGCGTCCGAGTACTCCTTGGCCGCCTGGAACATGCCGAGCCCCGAGCCGCCCGCGGCGTGGTACACGACGTCGGCCCCCGACTCGTACATGCTCATCGCGATCTCCTTGGCCTTCGCCGGGTCGTTGAACCCGCTGAAGTCCGGCGGCTGGGAGATGTACTTCACGTCGATCTGGATGTCGGGGTTGATGTGCTTGGCCCCGGCCTCGAACCCCGCCTGGAACTTGTGGATGAGGTCGATGTCGACCCCGCCGATGAAGCCGATGTGCCCGGTCTCGGACTTCAGGGCCGCCGCGGCGCCCACGAGGAACGAGCCCTGCTCCTCCGCGAAGAGCAGCGAGGCCACGTTGTCCTCGGGCGTGAGGTCGTGCGCGCCGGGGCAGTTGGCCGTGTCCTTGCTGATGAAGCCGTCCACGTCGGCGAAGTGCACGTCGGGGTACTGGTTGCCGGCCGCGCAGATCGACTCGGCGAAGAGGAAGCCGACCCCGATGATGAGGTTCGCGCCCTCCTCCGCGAGGAGGCTGAGGAGCTCGGCGCGGTTCGTGCCGCCCTGGTTCGGCTCGAGCTCCTTCGGCGTGATCCCGAACTCCTCGGTCGCGCGGTCCAGGCCCGCCGCGGCCGAGTCGTTGAAGGACAG
>BEHO01000082.1 GCA_002898915.1 bacterium HR12 | reverse complement strand
CTCGAGCACCGGGTCGAAACGCCGGCCGAGGCCGCCGCGATCGCCCGGGCCCAGCGGGAGCTCGGCGTCCGCTCGGCCGTGGTGCTCTGCAACCCCGTGCCGGCCTCCCACGCCATGCCCCCCGACGTGGTCGCGGCCGCCGTGCGCCGGGCCGAGGAGCGCGCCGAGCGCGAGGGCGTCCGGGGCAAGGCCCTCACCCCCTTCCTGCTCTCGGCCCTCGCCGAGGAGACCGCCGGCGCGAGCCTGGAGGCGAACCTCGCGCTTCTCGAGGCCAACGCCGCCCTGGCGGCCGAGGTCGCGGCCGAGCTGGCCGGACGGCCCCGCTGACCGGCCGGGCCTCGGTCCTTGACACGCGTCCGCGGGGAGGCGGCATGATGGCCCCGCGAGGAGCTCATGCGGCCGGGGCCGAGCGGATCTGGAAGGGGGGTGCGGGTCGTGGTGGCGACGACCCGGCGGCGCGTGGTGGTGGGCGTGCTCCTGCTCGCGTGCCTGGTCCTCGGAGCGATCCTGCTCCGAGCGGCGCGGGAACGCGCGGGGCCGGCGCCCGAGGGCGAGCCGTGGGTCATCGTCACGCCGGGCGGAGCGAGCCCCTAGGTCACCTGCCGGCTGGGCGAGCGCCGGGGATCTGCTCTCACTTAGGATGAGAACCACCGATGTGGCCTCAGGCGAATCCTGACGTCGTACGCGTGCGCTGCGACGGATCCGGGACCCACGTCTCGACGCCGGAGGTGCGGCCGCGGGCGGACGGGCTGCACATCCTCGTCGACGATCGGCTGGGGGAGCGCCTGTCGATCGTGGTCCGGTACGGGACCGACGATGCCATCGGTCTCGGAGCAGGACCGGGGCTGTCCGAGGTCACCGGTTCGGGTGCTCGAGGAGGCTGGCCGGTCCCGCCCGGTGCCGCGTCGTTGCGCTGCGTGCGACCCGGGGAGGACGCCGGGAGCCCGGAGGGGTGGGTCCCGATCCGCGTCATCGACCAGGACGGCGTGTACGTTCCCGCCGATCTGGGATGCGACGACACGGTGGTCGGCTCCGTGGACCACGCGGCGAGCGCCGGGGCCGAGGTCCGGGGTCCGGTCCAGGCGGCCCGCGAGACGCTCCCCGGCCTGTGGGGGGATGACGTGGTCGAGCCGGCCGGCTACCCGGAGGTCGGGACCTAGGCGTTCGTGCAGGTGGTGCGGGCGGAGCGCATCATCGCGACCGTGCACCTCTCCCGGACGGCCGACGGCGCGTGGCTCCCGGATCGCATCGTCCGCTGCTCGGACGCGGACCTCGACGGCTGAGCGGGCGCGCTACCGGAGCCAGGTCTTGACGATGGCCTTGGAGAAGTTCCAGCCGTAGCGGAGCGACTTCGGCTTCTTCGAGACGCCGCCCCGCCGGGTGAGGAACGTGACCGGGACCTCGACCACCCGGGCGTGGTGACGGAGCGCCTCGATCGTGACCTCCGAGGTCCAGAACTGGTCCTGCTCAAGGATCAGCTTGCGGAGGGTCTCGGCCCGGGTCGCCCGGTAGCCGCTCGAGATGTCGGTCACGCGCTGGCCCGTGAGGAGCGTGACGAGCCAGGAGAAGAAGTGCACGCCGACGTGGCGGATCAGGCTCTCGCGCTCGAAGGCGCCGAGCATCCGCGAGCCGTTCACGTGGTCGGCCCGCCCCTCGAGGATCGGGCGGACGAGCGTCGGGAGCTCCTCGGGCTGGTGCTGGCCGTCGGCGTCGATGGAGACGACGATCTCGGCGCCGAGCTTGAGCGCGATGTCGTAGCCGACCCGGAGCGCGAGCCCGCCGCCCCGGCGGATCGGGAGGCGCGCGACGAGGGCCCCGGCGGCCCGCGCGGCCTCCGCCGTCCCGTCCTCGGAGTGGTCGTCGATCACGACGGGGACCACCTGGTACCCGTCGATCTCCTTCGGCATGGCCTCGATCACCGCGCCCACGTTCTCGGCCTCGTTGTAGGCGGGGGAGACCACGACGATCCGCTTGCCCGGAGGGAGCTCGGCCGCCCGGTCCCAGTCGAAGGCGGCCTGGCCGAGGGACTCCACCAGCAGGCGGATGCTCCGCTCGTTGGAGTCGGCCTCGGCCTGGACGCGGACGAGCAGGGCGAACAGGACGATCACCGCGAAGAGGAGGACCGCGGTGAGGCGCCGGCCGCTGCCGGGCCGGAAGTTGAACAGGCCGAAGAGCGGGTCGAACAGGTCCGGCGCGATCGCGAGGACCACCACGGCCGCGGCGATGGCCGCGGTGATGAGCAGGTTCAGGCGGCTGATCTGCCGGCGCCGGTGGCGGACGACGGCGACCGCGAACAGCGCCACGGCGACGGCCCCGCCGACGATCCGCAGCGCGAGCACGGGCTGACCTCAGCGGGGGACGCGCGCCCGGAGCACGCCGCGCCAGGTCGTGCGCGGCGCGATCCGATCCACGATCACGCGGTCCTTGTAGCGCTCGATCGTGGCGAACATGGACTCGATCAGGGTCTCGGAGAGCAGGTGGGGCTTCAGCCCGAGATCGAGGAGCTTCGTGTGCTTCGCGTTGTAGTAGTGCTCCTCCGCCTCCACGCGCGGGTTCTCGATGTGGACCGGCTCCACCTTCAGCCCGTGGTGGAGCGCCGCCTGCCGCACCAGCTCCGCCAGCTCGTTGATGGAGAACTGCTCCGTGAACTGGTTGAAGACGCGGTACTCACCCTCATCCGGGGGATTGAGGATCGCGAGCTCCACGCACTGGAGCGTGTCGAGGATGTTCAGGTAGCCCCGGGTCTGCCCGCCCTTCCCGTAGGCGGTGAGGGGGTGGCCGATGACCGCCTGGACGCAGAACCGGTTCAGCGCGGTGCCGAACAGCTCGTCGTAATCGAAGCGGGTGACCAGCCGCTCGTCGAGCTTGGTCTCCTCGGTCTCGATCCCGTAGACGACGCCCTGGTTGAGGTCGGTCGCCCGCAGGCCCCAGATCCGGCAGGCGAAGTGGATGTTGTGGGAGTCGTGGACCTTCGAGAGGTGGTAGAAGCTCCCCGGCATCTTCGGGAAGGGCAGCACGTCCGAGCGCCCGTTGTGGTGGATCTCGATGAAGCCCTCCTCGATGTCGATGTTCGGCGTGCCGTACTCGCCCATCGTGCCGAGCTTCACGAGGTGCGCCTCGGGCGTGATCTCGGCCATCGCGAACAGGACGTTCAGCGTGCTCACCACGTTGTTCATCTGGGTGAAGACGGCGTGATCCCGGTCGATCATCGAGTAGGGCGCCGAGGGCATCTCGCCGTAGTGGACGATGGCCTCCGGCCGGAACTCCTCGAAGACCCGCTGGACGAGGCCCCAGTCGGTGAGGTCGCCCTCGGTGACGCCGATCTCGAGGCCGGTGACCTCCTTCCAGGCCTGGGCTCGGGCGGGCAGCGACTCGAGGATCGGGGTGAGCGAGTCGGTCCCGTTCTCCTCGTGCATCCGGCGCCGGAGGTAGTTGTCGACGGTGTGGATCTCGTGGCCGCGGCGCGAGAGGTACATCGCCGTGGCCCAGCCGAGGTACCCGTCGCCGCCCAGGATCAGGATGCGCATGGGAGCTGCCCCTCCGTCATCGGAAGCCTCGCCATCCTAACAACCGGCCAGGCGCGTCAGCTCCTCCAGGACCCGGTCGACCTCCTCCGGGGTGTGGTAGTGGCAGAACCCGATCCGCACCGCGCCCCCGGTCTCCTGGAGCCCGAGGCGCTCCATGAGCTCGAGCGCGTAGTAGTGGCCGTCCCAGACGAAGATCCCGCGCTCGCCGAGGGCCGCCGCCGTCTCGGCGGGGTGCTGCTCGCCGAGGCGGACGGCGAACGTGGGGGTGCGCTCGGCGAGGCGCTCCGGGTCGACGATCCCGTAAACCCGGAGGCCGGGCACGGTCCGGGCGCCCTCGAGGAACCGCGCGGCGAGCCCCCGCTCCCATGCGGCGATGGCCTCGAAGGCGGGGGCGACGGCTTCCCGACGTGAGGGACCGGCCGGCGATCCGTACGCCCGGCCCACCTCGGCCAGGTACTCCACCGCCGCCACCCAGCCTGCCATCCCCTCGTGGTTCTGCGTCCCGGTCTCGAACCGGGAGGGGAGCTCGTCGGGGGCGGGCCGGACCTTGTAGGGGGTGAGGCGCTCGAGGAGCTCGCGCCGCCCGAAGAGGATCCCGAGGTGCGGGCCGAAGACCTTGTACGGCGACACGGCGACCAGGTCGGCGCCGAGGGCGCGCACGTCGATCCGCCGGTGCTGCGCGAGGTGCACGCCGTCGCAGACGACCGTGGCGGCCGGCGCGCGGTCGCGGACCAGCCGGACCAGGTCGGCGGCGGGCGTGATCGTCCCGACGGCGTTCGAGGCCAGCGTGAAGGCCACGACCTTCGTGCGCTCGGACAGCGCCTCCTCGAAGCTGCCCCGGTCCAGGGTCACGTCCTCCTCCCGGATGTCCACCCATCGGACGGTCGCCCCGGCGTCCTCGGCGGCGAGGACCCAGGGCCGGACGTTCGCGTCGTGGTCCAGGCGCGTGACGACCACCTCGTCGCCCGGCCCGAGGGTGCGGGCGATCGAGCGCGAGAGGTGGAACAGGAGCGTCGTGGCGTTCGGCCCGAAGATCACCTCGTCGGGGTCGGCGTTGAGCAGGTCGGCGGCCGCGCGGTGGGCCTCCTCGATCACCGCGTCGGTCTCCCGGCTCGTGGCGAAGGCCCCGTGGGTGTTGGCGTTGCTCGAGCGGAGGTACGAGGCCATCGCCTCGATCACGGTCGCCGGCACCTGGGAGCCCCCGGGCGCGTCCGCGAACACGGCCGGGCGACCCTCGTGCTCGCGCGCGAGCGCGGGGAACCGGGCGCGGAGGCTCGAGAGGTCGGGCATCGGCGCCCAGGCTCTCGCACGCGGGGGCGGGGTGACAACGGCGGGCGCGGCGCGAACGTGCCCGCTCGTCCGGGGGGCGGTATGATCCGGCCGTTGCCCCATGGGGATACGGGAGGGAGGTGCGCCATGGGTGCCGTCCGTCGATCGGTCGCGGCCTGCGCGGCGCTCGTCGGCTGGCTGGCCGTGACACCCCCGTCTCCGGCACCGGCAGGAGAGGGGCCGCTCGCCCCGGAGGTGTGCCCGCCCACGGCCTCCGATCTGGTCGTCGGCGATGCGCGCGCCCTCTGCGCGACCGTCGCGACGGCGATCGGGACGCAAGCGACGGCCGCCAGAGCGGTGCGAGCGCTCCCGCTCCGGCTCCGCTGCCGCGTCCCCCCGACCGATCCCGGAGACGGCGAGGTGGCCCGCGCCGAGGACGGGCGCGTGATCGGCGTCGGCGCCAGCATCTCGGCAACGGAGCGGGACGAGACGAACTGCGACACGCTCGTCTCGGCGGGTTCATCCGGCGGTCACCTGACGCTCTACTTCCCCCGGGGATCGCTCATCCTGAACTTCCCGTCCGATGCCACCTACGACCCGACGATGCCGATCGGCATCCTCACGACGACCCCCGTACTCGAACCGGAACCGTGAGGACCGGAGCGCGCGAGGCGGGGGCGGGAGGTCGCTCGGTCGGGCGGTGGGTTCCGGTCTTTCTGGCCGGCTTCCTCGCCGGCGTCGCGGTCATGGGCGTAGCCACGAGGGGACCGGCGCTCCCGCGCCAGTACGAGGTCACCGGGACCGTGACCGCCCTCAACGCGCGCGGTGATGCGTTCGCCATACGCACCGCGGACGGCGAGGTCCTGGGCTTCGCGCTCGGCTACGAGACCGAGGGGGCGGACCTGGTCGAGGTGGGTCGGCGCGTGCGGCTCACGGTGCTCGCGGGGGACGGCATCTCGGAGATCGTGGCCCGGGTCGAGCGCGTGGGCGCCGCGGGCCCCGGCTAGCGCCAGCGTGCCGACGCCCTGCGCTCGGGCTCCTGGACGGGCGGCGCTCGGGACCTACGCCTCGAGGATCTCCGGGTAGCGGTCGGGGTGGGAGAGGACCTCGCTCCAGGGCACGACCTCGACGAGCGTGACGGACGGATCGGCGATCGGCGGGTCGGCCCCCTCGCCGAGGAACGTACCGTCGAGGCGTACGATGACCACGGCGTCCCCGCCCTCCACGACCTTCTC
>BEHO01000081.1 GCA_002898915.1 bacterium HR12 | reverse complement strand
GCTCTTCCGATCTTGGACGTGGAGGCCGCCACCCGCAAGGGCATCATCGTGGTGAACGCCCCCCAGTCCAACATCGTCTCGGCCGCCGAGCACACGATGGCCCTCCTCCTCGCCCAGGCGAGGAACATCCCCCAGGCCGACGCGGCGCTCCGGCAGGGGCGGTGGGAGCGCTCGGCGTTCCAGGGGGTGGAGCTGCAGGGCAAGACCCTCGGGGTGATCGGGATCGGCCGCGTCGGCAGCCTCGTCGCGCAGCGGGCGGCCGCCTTCGGGATGCGGGTCATCGCCTACGACCCGTACGTGCCGCGGGAGCGCGCGAAGGAGATGGGCGTCGAGCTGATGCCGACCCTCGAGGCCCTCCTCGTGCAGTCGGACTTCATCACGATCCACCTGCCGCGGACGCCCGAGACCGAGGGGCTCATCGGCGACCACGAGCTCTCGATGATGAAGCCGGGGGCGCGCCTGATCAACACCGCCCGGGGCGGGATCGTGGACGAGGCGGCGCTGGTGAAGGCGCTCGAGGACGGGCGGCTGGCGGGGGCCGCGCTCGACGTGTTCGCCGAGGAGCCGACCACGGACTCGCCCCTGTTCCGGCTGGACAACGTGGTCGTGACCCCGCACCTCGGCGCCTCGACCGCGGAGGCCCAGGACAGGGCGGGCGTGACGGTGGCGGAGATGGTGCGGCTCGCGCTCCGGGGCGAGTTCGTGCCCTACGCGGTGAACGTCTCCGCCGGGACGGAGGTCCCCGAGATCGCCCGCCCGTTCCTGCCGCTCTGCGACAAGCTCGGCCGGATCGTGACGGGGATGGCCGGCGGCGCCGTCCGGGCCATCGAGTGCCGGTACCTCGGCCGCATCGGGGAGGTGGACACGCGGGTCCTCACGCTCGCCGTGATCAAGGGGGTGCTGGCGGGCGTCGTGCACGAGCCCGTGTCGCTGGTGAACGCCCCGATCATCGCCCGGGAGCGGGGCCTCGCGATCAGCGAGATGCGATCCTCGGTCTCGACCGACTACGTGAACCTCGTCTCGGTGCGGGCCGAGACCGACGACGGACCGGTGTCGGTGTCCGGGACCCTCGTCGGGAAGCGCGAACGCGAGCGCATCGTCGAGGTGAACGGCTACGACATCGAGATGGAGCCCTCGCCGTACATGCTCTTCTTCTTCTACGAGGACCGCCCCGGCGTGATCGGGGCGGTCGGAACGGCCCTCGGCAACCACGACATCAACATCGCCACCATGGACGTCGGGCGGCGGAGCCGGGGCGGCACGGCGCTCATGGGGCTCGTGCTCGACAGCCCGGTGCCGCCGGAGGTCATCGCGGAGATCGAGCGGGTCATCGGCGCCGAGGCCGTCCGCTTCATCCAGCTCCCCGAGTAGGCGCGGCATGGCGACCGAGCGGCTCCTCGAGGTGGGGGACCGCCCCCCGCTCCCGCCGGAGCGTGAGCTCGAGCTCGCGCGCCGGATCGCCGAGGCCGAGGAGGCCCGCCGCCGACTGGAGGCCGGCGAGGTCGCCGAGGAGGAGCGCCGTGCCCTGGAGGAAGCCGTCCGCGTCGGCGCCGAGGCCAAGGCGGAGCTCGTGGCGGGGAACCTGCGCCTCGTCATCGCCCTCGCGAAGCGCTACCGGTGGTCCGGCGTGCCCCTGGCCGACCTGTTCCAGGAGGGCGTGCTCGGGCTCCTGCGGGCCGCCGAGCGTTTCGACTGGCGGCTGGGGACGCCGTTCTCCGCGTACGCGGCCTGGTGGGTCCGGCACGCGATCGCCCGCGCGGTCCGCGACGCCCGGATCGGCGTCCACCTGCCGGATCGGCAGTGGAAGGCCCTCCGGCGACTGGGCCGGGCCCGCCTCGCCGACCCGCGGGCGGGCGTCGAGGAGCTCGCCCGCGCCTCCGGGCTCGATCCGGAGGAGGTCGAGCGGTTGCTCCCGCTGCCCGGGACACCGGCGAGCCTGGACGCGCCGGTGGGAGCGGACCGCGAGGAGGCCCTCGGGGAGCTGCTGGCCGACCGACGGGCCGAGGAGGCCCTGGAGGAGGTCCTCGTCGAGGCCGAGGTCGAGCGTCTGCTCCAGACGGCCGACCGCGTGCTCACACCGCGGGAGCGCTGGGTGCTGGAGGCGCGGTACGGGCTCGGCGGGCGCGACCCTCGGACGCTCCGCGAGGTCGGGGAGGAGCTGGGGCTGACGCCCCAGCGCGTGGCACAGATGGAAGGCCGCGCGCTGGAGAAGCTGCGCGCGGCCCTCGGAGCTCAGGAGGCTCCGGGCGCGCCATCCGAGGGCGCGCCCGAGAGCGGTTGGGGCGCCCCACGGAGGGGGACGGGGGGCGCCCCGGAGGGCTGAGGGCACCGGGCTCGGAAGGACCCGGCGGCGGCGCCCTCGGTCCGCTCCGGACCACCTTCCCGCCGCCGGGGCGCGCCCCGCGGGCGCGGCCGAGCTTCGACTCAGGCCGCCGCCGTCAGGGCCTTCCGCTCGCCCGAGCCGATCTCCACCGGGATCCTCACGGCCTTCGAGCCCTGGTAGGGCGCCCGGACCTCGAGGATGCCGCCCTCGTACCGGGCGGAGATCTTCTCGGTGTCGGTGCCCTCGGGGAGGATCACGCTCCGCTCGAAGGTCCCGTGCGACAGCTCGCGGCGCAGGTACTCCGCGCCCTCCGGCGCCTCGAGCTTGCGCTCGGCCCGGATCGTGAGCTGGTCGCCCTCCACGGTGAGCTCGACCTTCTCCGGGTCGACGCCGGGCAGCTCGGCCCGGATCAGGAGCTCACCCTCGGTCCGCAGGACCTCGACGGGCGGGACCACCCGATCCTCCGCCGGGAACCAGGCCCCGAAGGTCCGGCCGAGGAGGTCGGTGAAGTCGCGCTCGAAGCGGCGGAACATCTCGTCGATGTCCCACGTCCGCGTCATCAGCATCGCACCTCACCTCCTTCCCTCGTCCGACTCGGAGCCCCGCTTCCCGGGTGCTCCATCCATCGATATGGGGCCGCGCGGGCGAGCTTTCAAGGGCGGGCATGGGTCGGATTTGAACGGTCGTTCAGTTCGTGCTTCGATAGGCCCCGTCGGAGGAGGTCGAACCATGGGGAACGCCCATCACGCGATCGTCGTCGGCGGCGGTCACAACGGTCTGGTCGCCGCGGCGTACCTCGCCAGGGCCGGGGCCCGGGTGGTCGTCTGCGAGGCCCGGCACAAGACCGGCGGCGCCGCCGACACCATGGAGCCCTGGCCCGACCTGCCGGGCTTCAAGGTCACGACGCTCTCGTACGTCATGAGCCTCATGCCCGGCACCGTCATCCGGGACCTGCGGCTCGAGCGGCACGGGTACCGGGTGCACCCGGTCGGGCCGTACGTCGTGCCCCTCCCCGACGGCCGGATCCTGATCGAGTACGACGACCCCAAGGCCAACCGCGAGTCCTTCGCCGCGATCGACCGGCGCGACGCCGACGCGCTCGAGCGGTGGGAGGCGTGGATCGGCGGGCTCGCCGCCGTCCTCGGCCCGCTCCTCATGACGACGCCGCCGCGGATCGGCTCGCGGCGGCCCCGGGACCTCCTCGAGCAGCTCCGGCTGGCGTGGCGGCTGCGCGGGCTCGACGTCCGCGGCGTCGGCGAGGTGACGCGCCTCCTCACGATGTCCGTCGCCGACCTCCTCGACCGTTTCTTCGTCTCGGACGAGGTGAAGGCCGCGATGTGCATCAACGGCCTGATCGGCACCTGGGCCGGGCCGCGGGAGCCGGGCACCGCGTACGTCATGGCCCATCATTCGATCGGGGACGTCGGGGACGGCGCGCTCGGCTCCTGGGGCGTCCCCGAGGGCGGCATGGGTGCGGTAGCGGCCGCGCTCGCGCGCAGCGCGCGGTCCTTCGGCGCCGAGATCCGCACCCACGCGCCCGTCGAGCGGATCCTCGTCCGCGACGGACGGGTCGAGGGCGTCGTCCTCGCCGGCGGGGAGGAGCTCCGGGCGCCGATCGTCGTCTCGGCCTGCCATCCGCAGATCACGTTCCTGCGCCAGCTCGACCGATCCGAGCTGCCCGAGGACTTCGTCCGCGACATCGAGCACTGGTCGAGCCGCTCCGGCGTGGTGAAGATCAACCTCGCGCTCTCGCGCCTGCCGCGCCTCGCCGAGCTCCCGGACTGGACCGACTTCAGCGGGGGCTTCGAGATCGCGCCGTCCATCGAGCAGCTCGAGACCTCCTTCGAGGAGGCCCGCCACGGTCGGGCGGCCTCGCGCCCCTTCAGCGACGGGGTGATCCCGACCGTGCTCGACCCCTCCCTCGCGCCGGAGGGCGCCCACGTGATGTCGCTGTTCACGCAGTGGGTGCCGCACACCTGGGCGAAGGAGCAGCCCGAGGACGAGCTCGAGGCCTACGCCGACCGGGTGATCGACGCCTACGAGGAGGTCGCGCCGGGCTTCCGGGGGTCGATCCTCGCCCGGCAGGTGATCGGCCCCGCCGACATGGAGCGGGAGTGGGGCCTGATCGGGGGCAACATCTTCCACGGCGAGCTCTCCGCCGATCAGCTCTTCCACATGCGGCCGGCCCCCGGCTACGCGGACTACCGGACGCCGATCCGGGGCCTCTACCAGTGCTCGAGCGCTACCCACGCCGGGGGCGGTGTCACCGGGATCCCCGCCTACAACTGCGTGCGCGAGATCCTGCGGGACCGGAAGCGGAAGCGGCTGAGCCGGTGAGGGGGACCGGGACCCCGCGGTCCCGACGGTCGCGGGGCCTCCGGGTGTGGCGTCCCGCGACGCCCTTGCCATCATGGAGGCCGTGGAGAGCCTGCGGGGACACCTGCTGCTTTCGGCCGCGAGCCTGTGGGATCCGAACTTCCGCAAGACCATCGTGCTCATCGGCCACCACGACGAGCAGGGGGCCGTCGGGGTCGTCCTGAACCGCCCCACGGAGGTGACCGTGGCCGAGGCCGTCCCGGCCCTGGCGGACCTCGTGCCCTTCGGCGAGCGCCTGTTCATCGGGGGTCCCGTCCAGCCGGAGGCGGCGGTCGTCCTCGCCGAGTTCGAGGACCCCTCCCGCGTCGAGATCCTCGCCCTCGACTCCATCGGCTTCCTCCCCGAGGAGGTGGGGCCGGAGGAGGTCGGCGGGATCCGTCGCGCCCGCGTCTTCTCCGGGTACTCCGGCTGGGGGCCGGGCCAGCTCGAGGCCGAGCTGGAGCAGGGGTCCTGGATCGTCGAGCCGGCCCTGCCGGAGGACGTGTTCTCCGACGAGCCGGAGCACCTCTGGGACCGCGTGCTGCGGCGGAAGGGGCGGGACTTCGCCATCCTCCGGACGATGCCGGTGGACCCCTCGCAGAACTGAGGCGGCGGGACCGGGCCGCCTGGGGGCGCCGGAGACGGGCCCCGCGGGGGAAGGTCCCACGCACGGGCAGGCCTGACCAGCGGCTATCCTTAGGGCCTCGGGCCCGGCGGGGGCGCGGGCCGCAGGGACGCCACGAGGAGGGCCGATGCCGATCACCGAGGTCGAGAAGATCTGGTTCGACGGCGAGCTCGTGGACTGGCGGGAGGCCAAGATCCACGTGCTCTCGCACGCGCTCCACTACGGCAGCGGGGTGTTCGAGGGCATCCGCGCGTACGAGACGGCTCGCGGTCCGGCGGTGTGGCACCTGGAGGAGCACCTGAAGCGCCTGTTCCGCTCGGCCAAGCTCTACCACATGGACCTGCCGTACTCGATCGAGGCCCTCACCGAGGCCGTCAAGGAGGTCATCCGGGCCAACGGCCTGTCGGCCTGCTACATCCGACCCCTGGCGATCCGCGGCTACGGGGAGATGGGGGTGAACCCGTTGAGCGCCCCGGTGAACGTGATCATCGCGGTGTGGCCCTGGGGCGCGTACCTGGGCGAGGAGGCCCTCGAGCGCGGGGTGCGGATCAAGATCTCGTCCTGGCGCCGCAACTCGCAGAACGCCCTCCCCGCCGCGGCCAAGGCCACCGGCCAGTACATCAACAGCGTGCTGGCCAAGGTGGAGAGCCTGAAGGCCGGCTACGACGAGGCCATCATGCTGAACGAGGCCGGTCAGATCACCGACGGCTCGGGCGAGAACGTCTTCATCGTCCGCGAC
>BEHO01000080.1 GCA_002898915.1 bacterium HR12 | reverse complement strand
CGGCATCCTCGCCCACCCAGGACCGGACGTACACGCCGATCGTGATCCGACCGGGGTCGCGGCCCGCGGCCTCGGCACCTCGCGCGATCGCGGCTCGCGCCTCCGCCACCCGCTCGGGGGTGCACCAGTTGAGCAGGGCGCCGTCGGCGATCTCGCCCGCGAGGTGGAAGGCCCTCGGCCCCATCGCCGCGACCCAGATCGGTACCTCCGACCCCGGGGGCAGCGCGAGGCGGAGGCTCCGGCCTCCGCGCTCGACCGTCCGCCCTCGGAGCAGGTCGCGTACGTCCCGCACCGTCCGCCGGAGCTCCTCGAGCGCGCCCCTCCCGACCGCCCCCGTGCCGAGCCCCAGGATCAGCCGGCCGCCCGAGCGCCCCTGCACGGTCGCCGCCCCCATCGCGGTGAGCATCGGCGTGCGTGAGCGCATCGGCAGCACCCCGGTGCCGAGCAGCAGCTCTCGTGTTTCGCCGGCGAGGGCCGCGAGGGCGGCCACGGCGTCGCGGCCCGTGATCTCGGGGAGGAACAGCGCCCGGTAGCCGAGGGCCTCCCCCTCTCGCGCGACCGCCGCGAACACGCTCCAGGGCAAGGGATCCCGCAGCGCGAATCCGAACCCGCTCGGACGCGCGCCGCCGGGCGCCCCGCTCACGGCCGGCCACCCCCACGGAGCGAGCGGGCGGTGAGGAGCGCCACGGCGAGGACGGACCCCGCGACGATGACGAGGGCCGCCCATCCGGGACCGCCCACGAGCCTCGCCACGAGGGTCGCCCCCGCCCAGAAGGGCAGCTGCGTCCACCAGCGCCACCGGCCCCACCGGGCCCCGTACGTGCGCTCGACGGCGAGGATCGCCCGCCGGTAGCCGAAGGCCGCGACCCCGAGGAGGGCGAGGCCGACGAGGGTCTCCGCCCTCACCGGTCCCCGTCCCAGGGATCCCACCAGGGGTCGCGCTCCTCTCGCTCCTCCTCTTCCGCCCCGTCCCGCCGCCGGGCCGGCGGCCGGCGGATCCAGAGCAGCGGCAGGAACAGGAACGCGAAGCCGAACAGCCGGGGGGCGACCACGAGGCCCAGGACGAGCAGGGCGATGACCGCGATGAGCAGCGGCGGCGGCATGAACAGGCGCGCGCGCCGCTCCCGCCGCAGGCCGACGACGATCGCCGCGACGAGCAGCGCGAGCAGCGTGAGACCGATCGCGATGACCGCCGGGTTCACGCCTCCAGGGTACCCCCGCCCGGCGCGGCCCGTCGGGGCTAGCCGACCGGCCGCAGCGCGGTCTCGAACCGCACCCCCTCGGCCTCGCACGCCGCCACGAAGCCCGCCGCATCGAAGGCGGTCTCCGGCGGGTGGACCCCCACCGGGACCCGGCCCTCCGCCTGCCACCGCGCCGCGATCGCGATCGGCAGGGCCGTCCCGAAGGCGCCCGCCGAGAGCCCCTCGGGGCTCGGGTCGAACCGCGCGAGCGCCCGGTGCTCGACCTCGCGCCCCCCCTGCTCGCCCCGCACGCGGACGTCCAGGAACTCGACGTCCCGGGGCTCGACCTCCGGCGCCGGGAGGCGGTTCAGCACCGCGACGAGGACCTCGCGCGGGGCGATCGGGCCGAGCGAGGTCGGCACAGGCTCGGTGCTCGCGAGCCCGATCCCCACGAGGAACGCGAACCCCTCGTGGACCGCCCGCGGGAGCGCGAGCCGCCACCGCACGTCCCGCACGCCCGGGATCGTCCAGGGCAGCGTCGCCGGCTCCGAGTGCAGCGTGTACATGGCCGGCTGGGTCCCCACCGGCTCGGGGAAGTCCCAGTCCACGACGCCGGATCCCGCCGGCACCTCGCGGAGCTCGCCGTCCTCGAACACCATGGCCGGCATCGTGAACTCGTCGAGGATCGTCTCGGCCGAGTACGGGACGCCGAACCCGCCGTCGGCGGCGAGGTCCACGGCCCCGTCGGCCATCTCGATCGAGACGACCCGGTCGAGCCGGTCGGCGCCGAGCCTCGCGAGCACGTTCGTGAGGCCGGGGGCCGATCCGATCCCGAGCACGGCCGAGAGCCCCGCCTCCCGGAACCGCCCGTCGAGCTCGAGCTGCTTGCGCGTGGTGTGGAACAGGCCGCCCAGGTCGGCGTAGTGGCATCCGGCCTGAAGGGCCGCCTCCATCGTCGGTAGGTTCGCCCGGTACGGGATGCAGGCCGCCACGGCGCGCACCCGTCCCAGGAGCTCGACGAGCTCACCGGACCCGGGGTCGAAGCCGCGGCCCTCCGCACCGACGCGCGCGGCGACCCGCTCGGCCCGCTCCGCCTCCACGTCGAGCACGAGCAGGTCGACGTCGCGGTGGCGCGCGAGCAGCACCGCCGCGGCGCTGCCCATGGCGCCGGCGCCGAGGACCGCGATGGGCGTTCCCATCTACAGGGGCACGTGGGAGAGGACCATGATCCGCGGCTCGGTCATCTCCTCCATCGCCCAGCGCAGGCCCTCCCGGCCGAAGCCGGAGTCCTTCGTGCCACCGTAGGGCATCTGGTCCGCGCGGAAGGCCGAGACGTCGTTCACGATCACCCCGCCCACCTCGAGGTCCCGGTGGGCCTGGAACGCCCGGTTCAGGTCGCTCGTGAACACGCCGGCCTGGAGGCCGAACCGCGAGTCGTTCACGACGGCGATCGCCTCCTCGAAGGTCTCGTACGGGCTGATCGTGACGACCGGCCCGAAGATCTCCTCGCGGCAGACCTTCATCTCCGGCTTCACCTGCGCGAGCAGCGTCGGGTGATAGAAGGGAGGCTCGGCGCGGCCCCCGACGAGCACCTCGGCGCCCTGGGAGACGGCCTCCTTCACCCACGCATCGATCCGCTCCACGTCGCCCTTGGAGATCACCGGCCCGACGTCCACGGTCGGATCCATGGGGTCCCCGACCTTCAGGCTCTCGACCTGCTTGACGAGGCGCGCGGTGAAGTCGTCGTAGACCTCGGACTGGACGAGCACCCGCTGGACGCTGATGCAGGACTGCCCGGCCTGGTAGTAGCCGCCGAAGGCGATCCGCTGGGCGGCGAGGTCGAGGTCCGCGTCGGAGTGGACGATGACCCCGGCGTTCCCACCGAGCTCGAGCGTCACCCGCTTCTTCGGGTCCAGGCCCTTCAGGTACCAGCCCACGTCGGCCGACCCGGTGAAGGAGATCTTCCGGAACCGCGGGTCCCGGGCCATCCGGTCGGCGACGCTCGAGCGCACCGGCAGGACCTGGTACATGCCCTTCGGAAGGTCGGTCTCGTCGAACAGCTCGGCGAGACGCAGCGCCCCCAGGGGCGTGTAGGAGGCCGGCTTCACGACGATCGGCGCCCCGACGGCCAGCGCCGGCGCGACCTTGTGCGCCACGAGGTTCAGCGGGAAGTTGAACGGCGTGATGCCGAGCACCGGCCCCACGGGGAACCGCCGGATCAGCCCGATCCGCGAGCCGAACGCGGCCTCGGTGTCGAGCCGCATGAGCTCGTCGTCGCCGTGACGCAGCACCTCCGAGGCCCAGCGGAACGTGCTGACCGCACGGGCCGCCTCGACCCTCGCCCACTTCAGCGGCTTGCCGCCCTCGCGCGCGATGAGCTCCGCGTTCTCCTCGGCGGTCTCGGCGAGCCGATGCCAGATGTGGTCGAGGGCCGCGGCGCGGGCCGCCACCGAGAGCCGCCGCGACTCCCCGAAGGTCGCCGCGGCCGTCGCCATCGCCTCCTCGACGTCCGCGTCGGTCGGGATCCCCACCTCCGCCACGACGCTCTCGTCGTAGGGGCTCCGGACCTCGAGCGTCCCCTCGCCGGTCCGCCACTGCCCGTTCACGTAGAACGGCTTCGTCGCCATCCGATCACCACCCTTCGACGGCGATGGCCCGGGCCCGGCGGGCCGGGCCGGGCCATCCCCGGAACCGTCCTCGGTCGCTCAGTCGAGCGCCCACATGACGTGCTTGATCTGCGTGTAGTCCTCCAGCGAGTACATCGACATGTCCTTGCCGTACCCGCTCTCCTTGTAGCCGCCGTGCGGCATCTCGGCGGTGATCATGAAGTGGGTGTTCACCCACACCGCGCCGAACTGCAGCCGGCGGGCGACCCGCATCGCGCGCTTCGCGTCGCGGGTCCACACGGAGCTCGACAGGCCGTACACGACGTCGTTCGCCCACTGGATGGCCTGCTCCTCGTCGGAGAACCGCTGCACCGACACGACCGGGCCGAAGACCTCCTGCTGGACGATCTCGGACTTCTGGTCGACGTCGGTGATGACCGTCGGCTTGTAGTAGAAGCCGGGCCGATCCAGGCGCTCGCCGCCGGTCAGGACCTTCGCGCCCTGCTGCTGGGCCCGCTCCACGAAGCCGGCGACGGTCTCCCGCTGGGCCTCGGAGACCAGCGGGCCCATCTCGACGTCCTCGTCCATGATGTCGCCGACCTTGATGGACTCGACGGCCGGCACGAGCGCCGAGAGCAGGTCGTCGTAGATGCCGGGCGCCGCGATGACCCGGCAGGACGCGGTGCAGTCCTGACCGGAGTTCGTGTACCCGGCGAACTTCAGGGTCTCGACGAGCTTGTCCAGGTCGGCGTCGTCGAAGACCACCACCGGCGCCTTGCCGCCGAGCTCGAGGTGCACGCGCTTCACGTTCGAGGCCCCGGCGTTGGCGGCGATGATCTTGCCGGTCTTCGTGTCGCCGGTGACCGAGACCAGGCGCACGAGGTTGTGCTTCACGAGCTCGTCGCCCACCTCCGAGCCGCGCCCGGTCACGACGTTCAGCACGCCGGGCGGCAGGATGTCCTGCGAGAGCTCGGCGAGGCGGAGCGTCGTGCGCGGGGTGATCTGGGCCGGCTTCAGCACCGAGGTGTTCCCCGCGGCGAGGGCCGGCCCGATCTTCCAGATCGCCATCATGAGCGGGTAGTTCCAGGGGCAGATGCCCACCGTGACCCCCAGGGGCTCGCGGCGGATGATGCTCGTGAACCCCCGCTCGTACTCGCCCGAGGACTTGCCCTCCAGGATCCGCGCCGCACCGGCGAAGAACCGGAGGTTGTCGATGATGAACGGGATGTCGGCTCGGGACACCGAGATCGGCTTGCCGACGTCCTCGGCCTCGAGGCGCGCCAGGTTCTCGGCGTCCTTCTCCATCGCGTCGGCGAGGGCGAGCATCATCGCCGAGCGCTCCTTGGGCGGCGTGTCGAACCACACCTCGTCGAAGGCCTTCTGGGCGGCCCGGACCGCGCGATCAGCGTCCTCCCGGGTGCCGACCTGGACGTAGTCGGCCGTCTCCCCGGTCGAGGGGTTGATGTTCGGCTCGGTCTGGCCGCTGCTGGACTCGACCCACTCGCCGCCGATGTACATCCCCCACGTCTTGCCGTCGGCCATGCAGACCTCCCATCCGTCCGGGACCCGCGCGGGGTCGACCACGCCTGACCGCACAAGTATCCACCTTTCGGGCCTTCCGGGGCCAATCGACGTTCCGGCCGCCCCCCGCGACCCCGCTGTACGGAACGTCGCGCGAGCGCCGGTCCTGCGCCGTCCCGTCGAGGTCGGCCGGCCCGGCTCCGCCGAAGGGACCTTGTCCGAACGGGGCCACTCGGCCTAGCCTTCGGCCGAGGAACGCGGGAAAGGGGGTCACCGTGCGCGACGCGTACGACCTGTACATCAACGGCACCTGGGTGAAGGCGAGCTCGGACGAGCGGATCCCGGTCATCGACCCGGCCACCGGGGAGCAGGTGGCGACGACGGCCGCCGCGACCCCGGAGGACGTGAACCGGGCCATCGAGGCGGCGAGCGAGGCCTTCCGGGACGGCCGCTGGAGCCGGATCCCGCCCGGCGAGCGGGCCCGGGTCCTCCTCAAGGCGGCCGACCTCATCGAGGAGCGCCTGATGGAGCTGTCCCGGATCGAGTCCATCGACGCCGGCAAACCGATCAAGCTGACCTCGAACTTCGACATCCCGTTCGGGGCCGACAACGTCCGGTTCTTCGCCGGCGCCGCCCGGCTGCTCGAGGGGAAGGCGGCCGGGGAGTACTCGCCGGACCACCTGAGCTACCTGCGTCGGGACCCGCTCGGCGTGGTGGCGGCCATCTGCCCCTGGAACTACCCGTTCCAGATCGAGGTCTGGAAGATCTTCCCGGCGATGGCGGCCGGC
>BEHO01000079.1 GCA_002898915.1 bacterium HR12 | reverse complement strand
CATCCGCGATCTCGTGACGGTGTGATGGGCGGCTGGCGCCTGCCGCTCGCGGCCGTCGCCTTCGGCCTCGGCCTCCTCGCGGCGCCCCGGGCGCCCGGGCCGGTGTGGGGCTGGCTCGGGGCCGGGCTGGTGGGGTCGGTCGGGGCGGTGGCGCTCGCCCGAGGCCCGGCCGAGGATCGTCTGGCCGCAGCCGGGTTCAGGGAGGCCGGGCTCGCCGGGCGGACGCGGGCGGCGCTCCCCGGACGCGCGGCCGGTCGCCCGCACGTCCCGCCGCCGGTCGTCCCGCTCGTCCTCGGTCTCGCGCTCCTCGCCCTCGGGCTCGGCTGGGGAGGGCTGCACCGGACGCGCACGGCGGGCGCGCTGCTCGCGACCCTGGCCCCGGCGCGGGTGGAGGTGGAGGGGGAGCTCCGGGTCGACCCGCGGCCCTGGACCCGAGGGTGGTCCGCGATCCTCGACGCCCGCTCCGTCCGTGCCGGGGACCGCGCGTGGGTGGTGCGCGAGACGCTCTGGGTCAGCGGGTACGGGGAGCCGCCGTCGGCGGTGCGCGGCGACCGGGTCCGGGTCGCGGGGGCGCTCCGCGTCCCCGACGACGCCGGCTTCGCCGAATCCCTCCTCCGGCGGGGCATCGCCGCCCAGCTCTCGGTCGCGGAGCTCGAGCGCCTGGGACCGTCGGCGAACCCGGTGATCCGCGCGGCGCAGGCCGTCCGCGGCGTGGTGGGCGCGCGGATCCGGGCCCTGTTCCCGCCGCGCGAGGCCGGGCTCCTGCTCGGTCTCGCCCTCGGGGACGACTCCGGTCTGGACGAGGGCATCGAGCGGGACTTCCGCGCCACGGGGCTCGGGCACCTCCTCGTCGTCTCCGGCGGGAACGTGGCGATGGTGCTCGCGCCGGTCCTCGCGCTGGCCCTCGCGCTCCGGCTCGGGCGGTGGTGGCGCTTCGCGCTCGGCCTCTCGACCGTCGCGTTCTTCGTCGTCCTCACCGGGGCCGAGCCCTCCGTGATGCGGGCGGGGGTCATGGCCGGGCTGGCGCTCGCCGGCGGCCTCCTCGGCCGGCCGCGGAGCGCGGGGAGCGTGCTCGCGGGGGCCGTGCTCGCGCTGCTGGTCCTCGACCCGGCCCTGGTCTGGTCGGTGGGCTTCCAGCTGTCGGTGGGGGCGACGGCGTCCATGGTGGCGATGGCCACGCCCATCGCGGAGCGACTGCGGTTCCTCCCGCGGCCGGCGGCGCTCGCCACGGGGGCGACCGTGGCCGCGCAGGTCGGCGTCGCCCCCCTCCTGCTCGCCGTGTTCCACGAGGTGCCCCTCGTGACGGTCCTGGCGAACGTCCTCGCGTTCCCCGCGGTCTCGCCCGCGCTGCTCCTCGGCTTGGCGGCCGCGGGGCTCGGTCTGGTCTCACCGACGCTCGCGCGCGCCGTCGCGCTCGTCGCGCAGCTGCCCCTCCGCTACCTGGAGGCGGTGGCGGATCGGATGTCCACCGCGCCGGTTCCCTGGATCACCTCGGGCGGGGGAGCCGCGATCCTCCCCGTGGGGCTCGCCCTCGTGGTCGGGCTGGCCCTGTGGCTCCGGTCGGGGCGGCGCCTCGGACGGGGCTGGCTCGCGCTCGCCCTCGCGCTCCCCCTCGTCGTCTGGTCCTCGGCGCTCGGGGCGGGGCCCCCGGCCGGGCTCACCGTCCGGTTCTTCGACGTCGGGCAGGGGGACGCCGCCCTCGTGACGAGCCCGCGCGGCGCCACCGTCCTGGTGGACGCCGGCCCCGATGCCACGCAGGTGGCCACGGCGCTCGTGGCCCTCGGCGTGAAGCGGGTGGACCTCGCGGTCGCCACCCATCCCCACGCGGACCACGTCGCGGGCTTCCCCGACGTGTTCGCCCGCCTGCCGGTCGGACTGGTGATCGAGCCGGGGTGCGACGAGCCGTCCCCCGCCTACGACGCGTTCCTCCGGGCCGTGCGGGAGGAGGGCCTGCCGGTGCGCCATCCGCGCGCGGGCGAGCTCCTCACCGTGGGCGACCTGCGCGTCGAGGTCCTGGCGCCGACGGCGTGCTTCGAGGGGACGGACTCGGACCCCAACAACGACTCGCTCGTGCTCCGGATCTCCCTCGGCGAGGACGCGGTCCTCTTCCCGGGGGACGCGGAGGAGCCCTCGCAGGAGGCGATGCTGGCGGCGGGGGCGCCCATCGCGGCGGACGTGCTGAAGGTGCCGCACCACGGCGGGGCCACCTCCCTGGAGGCGTTCCTCACGGGCGTGGGCGCCGAGGTCGCGGTGGTGAGCATCGGACAGCCGAACGACTACGGCCACCCCGTGCCGAGCGTCCTCGCGACGCTCCGGCACGCCGGCGCCACGGTCCTCCGCACCGACCGTCTCGGCGACGTCGTCGTGAGCTTCTCGCCGGAGGGGCTGCTGGTAGCATCCGAGCCGTGACCCCCGGCAAGGCCCCCGTCCACCTGCTGTACGGGCCGGATCCGTTCCTGCTGCGGGAGGCGGCGCACGAGATCGTGGGGCCGGGGGTGGAGGCGCGCGAGGTGGCGGCGGGGGAGTGGGAGGGGGGCGAGCTCGCCGACCTGGCGACGCCCTCCCTCTTCGGCGAGCCCCGGGCCCTGATCGTCACGGACTGCCGATCCCTGCCCGACCAGGCCCTCCGCGAGCTCGCGGCCTACCTCGCCCATCCCGACCCCTCGGCGGCGCTCGTGCTCTGCGCCACGGTGGGCGAGCGCGGGAAGGCCCCGGCGGCCTTGGTGAAGCTCGTCGAGCCGGTCGGGACGGTGAGGGAGGTGGCCGTCGGGCGGAAGGACCTGCCGGGCTGGCTCGCCCGGCGCGCCGCCGCTCGGGGGGTCGAGCTCGCCGCCGACGCGGCGGCGGCGCTCGTGGAGACCATCGGGGAGGATCCCGCCGCGCTCGCCCAGGCCCTGGAGCAGCTCCGCTCCGCCTTCCCCGGCGAGCGCCTCGGCCGTGACCACGTCGAGCGCCAGTTCCGGGGGCTGGGGGAGCGGCACGTCTGGGACCTCTGCGACGCCGCCTTCGGTCACGACGCTCCGGGCGCGATGCGGGCCCTGTGGACCCTGCTCGCCGCCCGCGAGGATCCCCTCATGGTGCTCGGCGGGATCGCCTCCCGTCTCCGGGATCTCCTCCGCGTGCGCTCGCTGCCGGACCGGATGCCGCTCGCCGAGGTCGCGCGCGCCGCCGGGCTCCGGTTCGAGTGGCAGGCCCGCCGCTACCGGGACCAGGCCCGGCGGACCTCGCTGGAGCGCCTCGTGGAGATCCACGGGGCGGTGGTGGAGGCGGACCGGGCGCTGAAGTCCGGCGCGGACGCGGAGATCGTGCTGCCCGTGCTGGTCGCCCGGATCGCCGCGGCGGAGGGGTAGCCCGGGGCCTCAGCCGCCGGAGGTTCCCGCCTTCGCGAGCGCCTGGTTGACGGCGCGCGCGAGGCGAGACTTGTGGCGGGCGGCCGTGCGCTTGTGCAGGATGCCCTTGGAGGCGGCCTTGTCGAAGGCGCGCGCGGCCTCGCGGGCCCGCGCGAGCGCCGTCTCGAGGTCGCCCTCGCCGAGCGCCAGCCGCACCTTCTTCTTCGCGGTCTTGAGCGCCGACCGCACCGACCGGTTCCGCAGGCGCCGCTTGGCCGCCTGGCGGTTCCGCTTGATCTGGGACCTGATGTTCGCCACGGCCGTCGAGTGTACCAGCGGAGATGCTCGCCGGAGCGTCCAGGCGGCGCCGCGGGCCCGTACGATGGGCTGGCCGTGACCGAGACCACCCGCATCCGGAACTTCTGCATCATCGCCCACATCGACCACGGGAAGTCCACGCTGGCCGATCGGCTGCTCGAGCTGACCCACGCCGTCTCCGAGCGCGAGATGCGCGACCAGTACCTCGACAAGATGGACCTCGAGCGCGAGCGCGGCATCACGATCAAGGCCCAGGCGGTCCGCCTCACCCACGAGGTCGGCGGGGTCGTCTACGAGCTGAACCTCATCGACACGCCCGGGCACGTGGACTTCACGTACGAGGTCTCGCGCTCGCTCGCGGCCTGCGAGGGCGCGGTGCTGCTCGTCGACGCGGCCCAGGGGATCGAGGCCCAGACCCTGGCCAACTTCCACCTCGCGCGTGACGCGGGCCTCACGATCGTCCCGGCCGTGAACAAGATCGACCTCCCGGCCGCCGACGTGGAGGGGACCCGGCGGGACCTCGCGGAGCTCGTGGGATGCGACCCCGAGGAGGTCCTGGCGGTCTCGGGCAAGACGGGCGCGGGGGTGCCCGAGCTCCTGGAGGCGGTGATCCGGCGGGTGCCGCCGCCGGCCGGCCGGCGCGAGGATCCCCTGCGCGCGCTGATCTTCGACTCCACCTTCGACCCCTACCGCGGCGTCATCGCCTACGTGCGGGTGAAGGACGGTGTGCTCCCGTCCCACGCTCGCCTGCACGCGATGGCCGTCGGGCTGGACTGGGAGGCCGAGGAGGTCGGGGTCTTCGCGCCGGAGGCGACCCCGGTCGCGGAGCTCGGGCCGGGCGAGGTCGGCTACCTCGTGACCGGCCTCAAGGACGTCCACCAGGTCCGGGTGGGTGACACCATCACCGTCCAGGGCCGCGGGCGCGCGCGCGAACCCCTGCCCGGTTACCGGGAGCCGAAGCCGATGGTCTGGTCGGGGCTGTTCCCCGCGGAGGGCGGGGACTACACGGCCCTCCGGGACGCCCTGGAGAAGCTGAAGCTGAACGACGCGGCCCTCGTCTTCGAGCCGGAGACCTCGAGCGCCCTGGGGTTCGGGTTCCGCTGCGGGTTCCTCGGCCTGCTCCACATGGACATCGTGAAGGAGCGCCTGGAGCGCGAGTTCGGCCTCGAGCTCATCGCCACCGCCCCCAACGTGGAGTTCCACGTGATCCGCGGCGACCGGACGATCGTGGTCCACAACCCGAGCGAGATGCCGCCGCCCGGGACCTACGACCGGGTCGAGGAGCCCGTGGTGCTGGCCACGATCATCACGCCGGCCGAGTACCTGGGGGCCGTGCTCGAGCTGTGCCAGTCCCGCCGGGGCGAGATGGTGGACATGAAGTACCTCTCGCCCACGCGGGTCGAGGTCCACTACCTGCTCCCCCTGGCCGAGATCATCTTCGACTTCTTCGACCAGCTGAAGTCCCGCACGCGCGGCTACGCCTCCCTCGACTACGAGCCCTGGGGCTACGAGCCGGCGGACCTCGTGCGCGTGGACATCCTGCTCCACGGCGAGCCGGTGGACGCGTTCAGCAGCGTCGTGCACCGGGAGAAGGCCTACCGGTACGGGCGGGCCATGGTCGAGCGCCTCCGCGAGCTGATCCCCCGGCAGCTCTTCGACGTCGCGATCCAGGCCGCGATCGGCTCGCGGATCATCGCCCGGGAGACGGTGAAGGCCAAGCGGAAGGACGTGCTCGCCAAGTGCTACGGCGGCGACGTGACGCGCAAGCGCAAGCTCCTGGAGCAGCAGAAGCGGGGCAAGGCCCGGCTCCGCCGGGTGGGCCGGGTGGACGTGCCGCAGGAGGCGTTCATCGCGGCCCTGCGGGTGGACGAGGGGGAGCGGCGGTGAGCGGCCTCTACGTCCACGTGCCGTTCTGCCTCACGCGCTGCGGCTACTGCGACTTCAATGCCTACGCCGGGCTCGAGCACCTCCGCTCCCGGTACGCCGGCGCGCTCCTCCGGGAGGCCGAGCTCGCCCGCCCCTGGTGGCCGGACCCGGTCGAGACCGTGTTCGTGGGCGGGGGGACGCCGACCACGCTTCCCGTCGGGGACCTCGTCGGACTGCTCCTCGCCCGCCGCGAGCGCTTCGGCGTCCCGCCCGGCGCGGAGGTCACCGTCGAGGCGAACCCGGACACCGTGGACGTGCCCACGCTCGTCGCCGTGCGGGAGGCGGGGGCGACGCGCCTCTCGATCGGGGCGCAGTCCTTCGACCCCGCGGTCCTCGCCTCGCTCGAGCGGGTCCACGGGCCGGACGCGGTCCGCCGCGCGGTGGCCGCGGCGCGCGCGGCGGGCTTCGAGGACGTGAACCTGGACCTGATCTACGGGGCCGAGGGCGAGACCCTCGCCTCGTGGGAGCGGACCCTGCGGGAGGCGATCGCCCTTCAGCCCGAGCACGTCAGCGCCTACGCCCTGACGGTCGAGCCGGGGACGCCCCTCGGGCGTCAGG
>BEHO01000078.1 GCA_002898915.1 bacterium HR12 | reverse complement strand
CCTGGATCACCGAGACCGAGCCCCTCGGCACCGGCGGCGCGATCGTGAACGCCCTCGGGGTCGTCGGCGACGAGCCCTTCCTCGCCCTGAACGGTGACATCCTGACGGACCTCGACCTCACGGCGATGGTCGCGTTCCACCGCGAGCGGGGGGCCGTGGCCACGATCGCGCTCACGCGCGTGGAGGACGCGCGACCCTACGGGCTCGTCGCGACGGAGGCGGACGGCCGGGTCCTCGAGTTCCGGGAGAAGCCGGCGGAGCCCGTGCCGGGCGCCATCAACGCCGGGACGTACGTCCTCGAGCCCGCCGCCCTGCGGGGCTTCCCCACCGGCGTGCCGATCTCGATCGAGCGCGAGATCTTCCCGAAGCTCATCGCCGACGGGCTCCCCGTGTACGGCTTCGTCTCGGCCGCGTACTGGCTCGATCTCGGCACGCCCGCCCAGTACCTGCGCGCCCACGCCGACCTCCTCGCCGGCCGGGTGGCGGGCGCGCCCGCGTACCCGGCGCCGTACCTCGCCGAGGGCGCGAGCGTGCACCTCCGGGCGCATCTCGGGAAGGCCGTCGTGGTGGCGCCCGGCGCGAGGGTCGGCGCGGACGCCGAGGTCGACGACTCGGTGCTCCTCGAAGGGGCCACGGTGGAGCCGGGGGCGCGGGTGGTCGGGTCCATCCTCGGGCCGCGCAGTCGGGTGGGGGCGGGCGCGACGGTCGTGGACTGCGTCCTCGCCGAGGGCGCGAGGGTCCGCGACGGCGTGGAGCTCCGCGACGGGCGGATCTCCGCCGGCGCGACCTGGCCCTGAGTCCCGCGCGCCGGCGGGGGTCAATCCTCGGTCGGCGGGGGCCGATGTGGTAGGGTGCGGGCCCCGTCCGGGGACCGATCCGATCATGAGGAGAGCCTTCATCGCTGTGTCGGTGATCTCGGCGCTGGCGATCCTGCCGGCGCCGCCGGTCTCGGCCGGGCCCGACGACTTCACCTTCTACGGCGGCGGCTGGGGTCACGGACTCGGGCTCTCCCAGTGGGGGGCGTACGGCCTGGCCCGCGAGGGCTGGGGAGCGGGGCGGATCGTGCGCCACTTCTACCGGGGCACGAGGATCGAGACGGTCGAGATGCCCGAGAGCCTCCGGATCGGGCTCGTCCAGGGGCAGGCCAAGGTGCGGCTCGAGGCGCAGGCGGGGCCGGTGGATCTGCGGCTCGGGGGCCGCGACCCCGCGGACACCGTGGCGAGCGTCCCGGCCGGCGAGACGTGGACGGTCCGGGCCACCGACCGCGGGTACCGGATCTTGGATGCGAGCGGCGACCCGGTCGGCCCCGCGGTCGGCGGGCCGGCGACGAACCTGTACGCCGTCTACGTCCCGAACGGCGCCCGGGTTCGGATCCCGGAGGCGGGCCACACGTACGCCAGGGGCTGGATCGAGTTCAACCTGTACTCGTGCGCCTCGTCCTGCGTGATCCGCCTCATCGCCGTCGTGGGTCCCGAGCGGTACCTCTACGGTCTCGGCGAGGTGCCGAGCTCGTGGCCGATGGCGGCGCTCCGGGCCCAGGCCATCGCGGCGCGCTCCTACGCGCTCAGCAAGGTGCGCCGCTACGGACAGCACCGCCCGGTGTGCAACTGCGCGCTGTACGCGAGCTCCTACGACCAGGTCTACGTCGGCTGGGACAAGGAGGCGGCGACGGACGGGGACCGCTGGGTCGCCGCGGTCGACGCCACGGCCGGGCGGGTCGCTACCTACGACGGGACGGTGATCGAGGCCTTCTACATGTCCTCGAGCGGCGGCTACACGGAGAACAACGAGAACGTCTGGGATAGCTCGCCCATCCCGTACCTCCGGGGCGTGTGCGACCCCGGTGACTACACGCCCGCGAACCCCAACCGGGTGTGGACCGTGCGCTACTCCACCTCGGAGCTCACCCAACGCCTCTCGCTCGGCGTCGGGACCGTGACGGGCTTCACGGACGTCGTGCGCGGGGTCTCGGGCCGGATCGTCGAGGCGACCGTGGTGGGGGAGAACGGCAGCGTCCGCGTGGACGGGGATCTCATCCGGAGCCGGCTCGGGCTCCCCGACGACCGGGTGTGGATCAACCGGAACCGTCTCGTGGTCGGCGCGATCCGCGAGAAGTACGACGCCCTGGGTTGCTCACCGGGCCTGCCCACCTCCAAGCAGGTGGAGGTCGCCGGGGGCCTGCGGCAGGCCTTCGAGCGGGCCACGATCTACCACTCCACCGCGACCGGCGCGCACGCGCTCCGCGACCCCGTCCTCGCCTTCTACAAGAGCAAGGGCGGACCGGCGGGCAAGCTCGGCTTCCCCGTCAGCGACGTGCGGACGATGCCGAACGGGAACCTGCGGGCCGCCTTCGAGCACGGCACGATCACCTGTCGGCCCGACGGCGCCTGCTGGATCTCCTGAGCGTCAGAGCGGCGCGCCCGGCTCCGGCGCCGTGCCGAGGTACGGCTCGCCGCCGAAGGTGGGGAACGCGTACCGGGCCGTGAAGCCGAAGGCGGCCGCCAGGTTGGGCTCGCTGCAGGTCTGCACCTGGTGCCAGGCGACGAGGGCCATCCCCACCCCGGGGCCGAGCGTGCCCGCCTCGCCCTCGTCGGGGTAGTCGTAGGGGGCCACGATCACGCGGGAGCCGGCCTCGGGTTCGCGGAAGAAGTCCCGCAGCTCCTGGAGCGCCGGGCCCTCCGCGTTCGGCGCGTACCAGACGACGGCCGCGCCGTGCTCGAGGGAGTGGATGAGGGCGTCGATCGGGGGCGGGGAGGTGTACACGCCGGCCGGGAGCGTGCTGTCGGCGTGCGGCCCCGAGGCCGGAGGCTGCGAGGGGTAGCTCGCGAGCGGGGGCATCTCGGCGATGAGATCGCCGCCCACGTGGGCCTGGTCGAGGTCTCGCGGGTCGTAGGGACCGACATCCCGCACCTCGGTGCAGCCGGCCGCGGCGGCCTGCGCGTCGGCGGAGGCGAGGAGGTCGGCGGCGCGCGCCTCGACGACGCTCGGCTGCTCGGGCCGGGTGATGACGAACGCGACCACGGCCGCCACCGCGAGGAGCGACAGGGCCACCGCCACGTTCCGCCGGCGACGGGCCCGCGCCGCTCGGCGCTCGGCCTCGATCCGGCGTCGGCGCGCTTCCCGGCGCCGCTCGTCCCTCGTGCTGCGCTCGCCCTTCCTCGACATCCCGCTCCCGTCCGGTCGGACGCACCAGGATACCCGGTGCTCCGCGTTGCGCGTCGGGGCGCGCGCCCCTATGCTGCGGCCGCCTTCCCCACCGGTCCGGTTCGTCCGACGAGGGAGGGATCGATGGCCCAGGGAACCCAGGTCGCCGCGAGGCTCGACCGTTTCTTCCGCGTCTCCGAGCGCGGCTCCACCGTCCGTACCGAGGTCGTCGCCGGGGTCACGACGTGGCTCACGATGGCCTACATCCTGTTCGTGAACCCGAGCATCCTCGGGCTCGGGGGCGAGGGCCTGCCCTTCGACCAGGTCCTCAGCGTGACGGCGCTCGCGGCCGGCGCGATGACGCTCCTCATGGGCATCGTCGCGAACTACCCGTTCGCGATCGCGGCGGGCCTCGGGCTGAACGCCTTCGTGGCCTACACGCTGGTGGGGGCGAACGGGCTCTCGTTCCCCGAGGCCATGGGCGTGATCGTCGCCGAGGGCGTCCTCATCACGGTCCTCGTGCTGACCGGCGTGCGCGAGGCGATCCTGAACGCCATCCCCATGGACCTCAAGCGGGCGATCGGGATCGGCATCGGCGCGTTCATCGCGCTGATCGGGCTGGTCAACGCGGGGATCGTGACGCCCGAGGGCCCGACGCCGCTCGCCATCGCGCCGGAGCTCACGACGTGGGGCGTGCTCGTGTTCGTGCCGGGGTTCGTGGTCAGCGCGGTCCTCGTGACCCGGGGCGTCCGCGGTGCCCTGCTGATCGGCATCCTGGCCTCGACCGTCCTCGCCGTCGTGGTGAACGAGTGGAAGGGGGAGACGATCTGGGCGAACGGCGTGGCGGCGATCCCCGACCGCATCGTCTCCACCCCCAACCTCGGGCTCGTGGGCGACTTCTCGTTCGGGTTCGTCTCCGCCCTCGGCTGGGCCACGGCCCTCGCGGCCGTGGTCTCCGTCATGCTCTCCGACTTCTTCGACACGATGGGCACGGTGATCGGGATCGGGGGCGAGGCTGGGTTCCTGGACCGCGAGGGCCGGCTCCCCGGGATCAAGCGCGTGCTCCTGATCGACTCCCTCGGCGCGGTGGTCGGGGGCGCGACGTCCTCCTCCTCGAACACCACGTACATCGAGAGCGCCGCGGGGGTCTCGGAGGGCGGACGGACCGGCCTCGCCTCGGTCGTGACCGGCGTCCTGTTCCTGCTCGCGATGTTCCTGTCGCCGATCGCCGGGGTGATCCCGCCGGAGGCCACAGCCCCGGCCCTCGTGATCGTCGGGTACTTCATGATGACGCTGGTCCGGGACGTGCGGTGGCAGGATCCGGGGATCGGGATCCCGGCCCTCGTCACCGTGCTGTTCATGCCGTTCACGTACAGCATCACGAACGGGGTCGGCGCGGGGTTCCTCACCTACGTGGTGATCGCCGCCCTCCGCGGCCGCGCGCGCGAGGTGCACCCGCTCCTGTACGCGGTGGCGATCATCTTCGCCTGGTACTTCATCCACGGCGTGGTGTGACCCGTCAGATCCACCGCGCGACCTCGTCGAGCGCGATCGGCGGCCTCGGCGGCGGCTCGCCCTCGGGCGGGCGCCCGACGGCCACCGTGCCGAGCGCGTGCCAGCCCTCCGCCACGCCGAGGGCGGCCCGGGTCTCCTCCTGACAGAAGAGCGTGGACGAGATCCACGCGCTCGCCAGGCCCTGGGCGTGGAGCGCGAGGAGGAGGTTCTGGATCGCCGCGCCGCCCGAGAGGAGGAACATCTCGCGCTCGGCCTCGGCGCGCTCGGGGTCGGGGTAGGGATGGGCGCCGTCGAACCGGACCCAGGGGACGATGAGCACCGGGGCGGCCCCGAGGACGGCGTTGCTCCGGGCGAGACGGCCTTCGATCGCGGCCTGGGAGACGCCGTCGCGCTCGAGGTCGGCGCGCCAGGCCGCCGCCATCGCCGCCCGGAGACCCCGGCGCGCGCCGGGGCTCTCGAGGACCGTGAACATCCAGGGCCGGGTGTGGTGCGGCGCGGGCGCCGTGCAGGCGGCCCGCACCGCCTCCTCGAGCAGCTCCCTCGGGACCCCGCCGGGGCCGAAGCGCCGGATCGTGCGGCGGGAGACGATCGCCTCGAGGGGCGAGGACCGGAACAGGTCGTCCTCCGGGGCCCGCACGAGCGCCCGCGCCGGCTGCGGGGGTCCCTCGACGCGGAGGCCGCGCACGACGGCGGCCGGGGTGCGCGAGGCCTTGCCGATCACGAGCCCGCTCGCCGCCGCGATCTCGTCCGCGAACGCGACCACGGTCGCCTCGAGCGGTCGCCCCCGGTCGTCGGGGGTCCCCCGGAGGTCGACGAGGGCCGGCAGGCCCGCGCACCCGATCGCGACGTTCACGACGCCCGAGCGCCAGGGGCGGCCGAAGGTGTCGGTCACGACGACGGCCGGCCCCACGCCGAGCGCCGCCCGCAGGCCCTGGCGGATCCGCTCGGCGGAGCCGTCGGGGTCCTCCGGCAGGAGGGAGAGCCAGCCCGCGTCGACGTTGGAGGCGTCCACCCCGGCGTTCGCGCACACGAAGCCGTGACGGGTCTCCGCGATCACGAGACCGCCGCGGCGGGCCACGATCCGGCGCGCCTCGCGAGCCACCCATGCCGGGCGCTCGTCCTCCCGCGCGCGGACCAGGCGGCCCTCGGCCTTCGACACGACCTTCTGGGTGACCACGAGGACGTCGTCCGGGCGCAGCCCGAGCTCCGCGAGGGCCGGCGCGAGCAGGGCGGCGAGGTCGTCGCCGGGGCGCACCTCCGGGAGACCGCGGACGGGGAGGAGCTCGACCCCCACGCCTCACCCCAGCAGGTCGAGGGCGAAGCGCGCCAAGCGCTCGGCCGCGACGTCGTCGGACATGATCGTGTCGGTGACGCCCACGCGGACGCCCATCGCCTCGATCCGCGGGGCGAGGTCGCGGTCGGCCTCGTCGATCACGAGGGCGCCGAGCAGCCCCCGGTAGCAGGCGGCCACGCCGGCCGCCGAGACCTC
>BEHO01000077.1 GCA_002898915.1 bacterium HR12 | reverse complement strand
GCGCGACCGCGCGTTCCTCGTGGAGGGAGCCCAGGCGGTCAAGGAGGCGCTCGCGCGGCCCGGGGTCCTGCGGACGCTGTTCTGCACCGATCCGGCTCACCCCCTCGCGCGGCTCGCCGGCGAGCGGGGGGTGGAGGTCCACCGCGTGAGCGAGGAGCTCATGCGCCGCCTGGCCGCCACCGTGACGCCCCAGGGGCTGGTCGGCGTCGCCCCCTTCCTCGACGTGGGGCTCGGGGAGCTCGCGCGTCCCTCCTGCGTGGCGGTGCTCCACGCGGTCCGCGACCCGGGCAACGCCGGCACGATCGTCCGCTCGGCCGACGCGGCGGGGGCCGACGCGGTGGTGTTCTCGTCGAGCTCCGTGGATCCCTACAACCCGAAGACCGTGCGCGCCACCGCGGGATCGCTGTTCCACCTCCCGATCGTCCGCGGGGTGGAGACGGCGGAGGCCCTCGACGCCTTGCGGGGGATGGGCCTCCGCGTGCTCGCGATGGCCGCCGACGGCGAGGAGGATCTCTACCAGCTCGACCTCACGCACCCCGTCGCCTTCCTCTTCGGGAACGAGGCCTGGGGCCTCCCGCGGGAGGTGGCGCGTCTCGCGGACGCGACCGTTCGGATCCCCATCGCCGGCCGCGCCGAGTCCCTGAACCTCGCCGCGGCCGCCTCGGTCGCCCTGTTCGAGCGGGCCCGCCAGCGCCGGGAGGGCCGGCGCGTGGCCCTCGAGACCCTCATCGCGTCGGCCGCCCACGACATCCGCTCGCCGCTCACCGCGATGAAGGGGTTCGGGTACGCGCTGTCCACCCGGTGGGAGCAGATGACCGCCGAGCAACGCGAGCTCATGCTCCGCGGCATCGTCTACGACACCGACCGGCTGAACGCCATCGTCCGTCAGCTCGTGGACGCCGCCCGCCTGGTGTCCGGCTCCCTCGACCTGTTCCCCGAGCGGGTGCGCGTGGGGAGCGTCGTCGAGCAGATCGCGACGTCCGTCGCCCGGGATCCGGAGCACCCGCCGGTCGAGCTCGAGGGGCCCGACGCGGAGGCGTTCGTGGACCCCGAGCGTCTGCGCCTCATGCTGGAGGCGGTCGTGGAGGCCCTCGTGTGGTGGGGTCGGGAGGGTCCGATCCGGATCTCGGCCGAGCGGCGGGGGCGGCGGCTCCGCGTCCGCGCGGCGCGCCGGGGGACGGAGCTCCCGCCCGACGCCGTCGAGGCCCTGTTCGAGCCTCGGGCGCCGGGCACGGGGGGCGGCAGCAAGATCGGGCTGTGGGTCGCGCGCGGCGTGGCCGAGGCCCAGGGCGGCACGGTGACCGCGCGCGTGGACGGCGAGCTCGTCTTCGAGCTCGAGATCGGAGAGGCCGAGGTCGGCGACTGAGCCCGCCGGGCGGGGGAAGGACGCTTGCTAGACTCCCGACGCCATGGAGCCCGAGCAGGCCCGACGCACCCTGGAGACCGAGCGCGAGCGCGGACTCCGGGCCATCGCCGAGGCCGCGTCCCTGGATGATCTGGAGCGCGCGCGCGTCACGTTCCTCGGCCGGCGATCGCCCTGGTCCGAGGTCCAGCGCTCCCTCGGCTCCCTGCCGCCCGAGGCGCGTCGGGAGCTCGGACGCCTCGCCAACGAGGTCAAGGCCGCCCTCGACGGGGCCCTCGCCGCTCGCCGGGCCGAGCTGGAGGCGCTGGCCGAGGACGAGCTGCTCCGGACGGACCGCGTCGACGTCACGCTCCCGGGTCGCCGACCCCGGCCCGGGTCCTTCCACCCCCTGACCATCGTCCAGGAGGAGATCGTCGGCATCTTCACCCGTATGGGGTACCGGGTCGCCGAGGGGCCCGAGATCGAGGACGACTGGCACAACTTCGAGGCGCTCAACATCCCGCCGGATCATCCGGCGCGGACGATGAAGGACTCGCTCTACATCGACGTGCCGGGCCTGCTGCTGCGCACCGAGACGTCGGCCGTGCAGATCCGCACCATGGAGCGGCAGGAGCCGCCGGTCTACGTCGTCGCGCCGGGGCGCGTGTACCGTCGCGAGGCCGTGGACGCCACCCACGGCTCGGTCTTCCATCAGGTCGAGGGCCTCGCGGTGGACGAGGGGATCTCCTTCGCCGACCTCAAGGGGACCCTGGAGGCCTTCGCCCGGGCGTTGTTCGGCCCCGAGCGCCGGGTCCGCCTGAACCCGGACTACTTCCCGTTCGTCGAGCCGGGGGCCCAGGTCGCGGTGTCGTGCTTCCTGTGCGACGGGAGCGGCTGCCGGGTGTGCGGCAACGGCTGGATCGAGCTCCTCGGCGCGGGGATGGTCCACCCGAAGGTCCTGGAGAACTGCGGGTACGACGCGGAGCGCTACACGGGGTTCGCCTTCGGGATGGGGGTGGAGCGCGTGGCGATGGTCCGCTACGGCGTGAACGACCTGCGCCTGTTCTACGACGGGGACGTCCGGTTCCTCGAGCGCTTCGAGGGGGCCGCGTGAGGGTCGTCCTGTCCTGGCTCCGCGAGTTCTGCCCGACCGAGCTCTCGGCGGAGGAGCTCGCCGAGCTCCTCACGAGCAAGGGCGCCGAGGTCGAGGCCGTCGAGCGCCCGTGGGAGCGGCTGCGGGGGGTGATCGCCGCGCGCGTGCTCGAGGTGCGCGACCACCCGAACAGCGACCGCCTGTGCGTCGCGCGCGTGCACACTGGCTCGGGGGAGACCGAGGTCGTGGTGGGCGTGCGGAACATGGCCCCGGGGGACATCGTCCCCCTCGCCGGGCCGGGGGCGATGGTGCCGCTCCTCCCGGAGCCGCTCGCCGCCCGTGAGATCCGCGGGGTCGTCTCGAACGGGATGCTCTGCGCCCCCGACGAGCTCGGGATCTCCCACTCGCACGAGGGGATCCTGATCCTCCCCCCGGACCTCGAGCCGGGCACCGATCTCAAGCGGGCCCTCGGCCTGGACG
The DNA here is from genome assembly GCA_002898915.1 of bacterium HR12. Lineage (GTDB taxonomy): Bacteria > Actinomycetota > UBA4738 > UBA4738 > HRBIN12 > HRBIN12. The sequence goes on along the minus strand of BEHO01000077.1, from coordinate 3,243 downwards.
ACGCCGTGCTGGACATCGAGGTCACCCCGAACCGCCCCGACTTCCTCTCGGTGATCGGGATCGCTCGGGAGGTGGCGGCGGCGACCGGTGCGCCGCTCCGGATCCCCGAGCCGACGTTCCCGGAGGAGGAGGAGCGCGCCGACGAGGTGGCCACCGTACGGGTCGAGGACCCCGAGCGCTGCCCCCGCTACCTCGCCCGCGTGCTCCGCGACGTCCGGCACGTGGCCTCGCCCATCCCCGTGCAGGCCAGGCTCACGGCCGCCGGGATGCGGCCGATCTCGGCGGCGGTCGACGCCACGAACTACGCGATGCTCGAGGTCGGCCAGCCCCTCCACCCCTTCGACCTCGCCCTCCTGAAGGGCCCCGGCATCGTCGTGCGGCGCGCCCGGGAGGGCGAGCGGATGGTCACCCTGGACGGGGTGGAGCGCGTCCTCACCGCGGACGATCTCCTGATCTGCGACCTCGAGCGACCGGTCGCGGTCGCCGGCGTCATGGGCGGGGAGGTGGCCGAGATCTCCGAGGCCACGACGGACATCCTGCTCGAGTCCGCGTCCTTCGAGCGGGGCGGGATCCAGCGGACGCGGCGCCGGCTCGAGCTCTCGACCGAGGCATCGATGCGGTTCGAGCGGGGCGTGGACCCGGAGGCGGTGCCCCGCGGCGCCGACCGCGCCTGCGAGCTCATGGTGGCCTGGTGCGGGGCCCGGGTGCTCTCCGGGGCCGTGGACGTCGGACGGGCCCCCGAGCGCCGATGGGTCTCCATGCGGACGTCGCGCGCCTCGATGCTGATCGGGTACGAGGTCACGCCGGCCGACGCCGTCTCGGTATTCGACCGGCTCGGGATGCGGAGCCGGATCGACGGCGAGGTGGTGCACGTCGAGATCCCCGGCTACCGGGTGGATATCGAGCGTGAGGTGGACCTCATCGAGGAGGTCGTGCGGATCCAGGGCTACGATCGGGTGGGCGCCACGCTCCCGCCCGTGCGGCAGGCGGGCGGGGTGCCGGAGACCGTCGCGTTCCTGGGTCGCGTGCGGGAGCTCCTCGTCCGGGCGGGCCTGCGCGAGGTGCAGCTCGTCCCGTTCGTCTCGGAGACGGACCTCGCGCTGGTCGGGGCGACGGACGCGATCCGCATCACCAACCCCCTCCAGGCCGAGGAGGGATGGCTGCGGACCTCGCTCCTGCCGAACCTCCTGAAGGCGGTCCGGCGCAACCTGCACCGGCAGGTCCGCAGCGTCGCGATCTTCGAGGTGGGCACCGTCTTCCGCCTCGTCGCGGGCCGACCCGAGGAGCGGCCGAGCGCCGCCTTCGCGCTGACCGGGGTGGCGGACCCCGGCTGGACCGGCGGGGGCCGTGTCTACGACGTGTTCGACGCGAAGGGGGTCCTGGAGGCCGTGGCGGCGGGGCTCGGGATCCGGCTCGACCACGGGGAGGCGCTGGGGCGCCCCTTCCACCCGGGCCGCTCGGCGGCCGTGCTGCTCCGGGGGGAGCGGGTGGGGGTGCTCGGGGAGCTCCACCCGAGCGTCGCGGCCGCGCTGGATCTCACGGGGCGGATCGCCGTCGGCGAGCTCGACCTCCCGAGGTTGCGGGAGGCTGCCTCGGAGGCCCGGATCGTCGGAGCCGAGATCCCGCGGTTCCCGCCGGTCCGCCGGGACCTCGCCTTCGTCGTCGACGTCGACGTCCCGGCGGCGGCCGTGGAGGCCGTCCTCCGGGAGGCCGCCGGGGAGCTCCTCGACGCCTGTCTCCTGTTCGACGTCTTCGAGGGCGACCCGCTCCCGCCGGGGAAACGGAGCCTCGCGTTCTCGGTGGACCTGCGCGCCCCGGACCGCACCCTCGGCAGCGAGGAGGCCGACGCGGTCGTCGCCCGGATCGCCGAGCGCCTCGCGCGCGAGCTCGGCGCCGAGCTCCGAACGGGCTGACCCGCCGGCAGGTTCCACCCGACCCCGTATAGACTCCGTGCGATGGAGCGGGACTACCTGTCGGTGGACGACCTGAGCGTGGAGGAGCTCGCCATGCTCCTCGACCTCTCGGCCGAGGTGAAGGCGAAGCCCGGGGACCACGCCGAGGCGCTCGCCGGCCGGCAGATCGCGCTCATCTTCGAGAAGCCCTCGACCCGGACCCGGGTCTCCTTCGAGGTGGCGGTGGCCTCCACGGGCGGCCACCCGATCCCGCTGTCCGCCTCCGAGCTCCAGCTCGGGCGGGGAGAGACGATCGAGGACACGGGCCGGGTGCTCTCGCGGTACGTGGATGCGATCGTGCTCCGCACCTTCGAGCAGGAGCGGCTGGAGCTGTTGGCGCAGGCGGCCACGGTGCCGGTGATCAACGCCCTCTCGGACTTCGAGCATCCGTGCCAGGCCCTGGCCGACCTCCTCACGATCCGCGAGATCAAGGGCGGCCTCGCCGGCCGGACCCTCACGTACCTCGGCGATGGGAACAACGTCACGCACTCCCTCCTCCTCGCCGGCGCCAAGGCCGGGATGCACGTGCGCGTGGCCACGCCCCCGGGGTTCGAGCCCATCCCCCAGGTGGTGCAGCGCGCCACCGAGATCGCCGAGGGCACCGGGGGCAGCGTGCGCCTCACCCACGATCCGATCGAGGCCAGCCGGGATGCGGACGTCCTCTACACGGACGTCTGGGCGAGCATGGGGCAGGAGGCGGAGGCCGAGGAGCGGGCCCTCGTGTTCCCGGCGTACGCCCTCGACGCCGGGAAGGTGGCCGTGGCTCGACCGGACGTGACCGTGCTCCACTGCCTGCCCGCCCATCGGGGCCAGGAGATCACCGACGAGGTGATCGACGGCCCCCACTCCGCGGTCTGGGACCAGGCCGAGAACCGGCTCCACACGCAGAAGGCGCTGCTGCTGTTCCTGCTCGGCGCCGTCTGACCTCGGGAGGAGCGCATGCCGCGCGCCAACGATGCCGTGGAGGCGGTGCTCCAGGAGTACGCCGATCTGCTCTCGATCCTCTCCGAGGATCCGTTCAAGGCCCGCGCCTACGAGAAGGCGGCTCGGGCGGTCGGCGGGTACCCGGCGGACATCGCCGGGTTCGACCTCCAGCGGATCCTCGCGATCCCGCACGTCGGCCGCTCGATCGGGGAGAAGATCCACGAGTTCCTCCGCACGGGGAGGATCGCGGCCCTCGAGGAGCTCCGGGCCAAGATCCCGCCGGGCGTGCGGGAGATGATCCGGATCCCCGGCCTCGGCCCGAAGCGGGCGATGGTCCTCTACCGGGAGCTCGGGGTGGCCTCCGTCG
>BEHO01000076.1 GCA_002898915.1 bacterium HR12 | reverse complement strand
GGAGGAGGAGACGCACGATGGCTGAGGGTTCCCGGCCGCGGTGGGCGGTGTCCTTCTTGGCCGTCCTGCTCCTGGCGCTCACGCCCGGGATCGCCCTGGCCCACGGCGAGGAGCCTCACGGCGAGGAGCCTCAGGTGCCGCCCGAGGAGCAGATCGCCCCGGCGGACATGGGACCGGGGGCCCGCCGCGCGTCGGTAACGCTCGAACTCCGGACGACCGGCGGGGCGTCCCTCGGCGAGCTCGTCCGGCTCGAGGCGACGCTCCTCGACGAGGACGGGATGCCCGTGGTCGGCGCCCCGGTGGCCTTCTACCAGCGCGCCTCGTACGCCGACGTCACGGGGGACGCCTTCCTCGGCGTGGCCCGCACCGACGATCGCGGGGTCGCCGCGATCGCCGTCGAGCTCCGAACGCCCGGCGAGGTCTCGTTCTCGGCCCGCTACGTCGGCGACGAGGGTCACCGCCCGGCGGAGGCGGCCTCCACCGTGGAGGTGGCCGGGGACCGGCAGCTCTACCAGCCGGAGGTGGGGCTCCGGGTGCCCGGCGTCGGCGTGTGGTGGCTCCTGGTGCTCGTCGGGACGGTGTGGGGCCTCTACCTCCTCGTCGCCCGCCAGGTCGTGGGGATCGCGAGGGCCGGGGCGACGACGCCGAGCGACCCGGCGCAGCCGGAGATCGGACGCCGCCGCTTCCTGACCTCGTTCCTCGTCCCCGGAGGGCTCGTCGCCGGCGTCGCGTCCCTGGGCTCCGGGCTGCTCGCGCTGATCTCCCGCTCGCCGCGGACCCACTGGAACCTCGCCGGGGAACCCGCGAGCCACCTCCAGGCCCGGCACCGGATCACCCCGGTGGCGCACGTCGACGAGCACCACGCGCCCACGCTCCCCCCGATCCTCGAGCGGGAGGTGAGCTTCTCCCGGGAGGTGCTGCCGATCCTCATGGAGAAGGGTGGCCCCCACACCCACCTCCCCGCCTCCTCGCCGCCGCCCCACGGGGTCCGCCTGGACAGCTACGCGGCCATCATGGGCCTGGAGGAAGACCACGCGGAGGATGCAGCCGGGCACGGAGCCGAGGAGGAGCCGCACGGCGAGGAGGGCTCGGAGGAGCACGGGCACCGGCTCGTCGTCCCCGGCAAGCCCGAGGAGAGCATGCTCGTCATGATGCTCGTCGACCACGCGCACCGGATGCCGCCGGCCGTCCCGCTCTCGGAGGAGGAGATCCAACTCATCGCCTCCTGGGTCGCGCAGGGCGCGCGCGACAACTGACCCGGCGAGAGCCGGCTCCCTCGTCCCCGACGCGGCGGGCTACACCTGGTTCTCGCCGCGGAAGATCTCGGAGACGCTCGTGTCCTCGAACACCGCCCGGAGCGCCGCGGCGATGAGGGGTGCGATGGAGAGGACGCGGAGCTTGGCGAAGCGCTTCTCCTCCGGGATCGGCATCGTGTTCGTCACGACCACCTGCTCGATCGGGGCCTCCTCGAGGAGCTGCACCGCCTTCCCCGAGAGCACCGGGTGCGTGGCGCCGACGTAGATCGGCCCGGCGCCCATCGCGGCGAGGGCGGCGGCCCCCTTCGTCACCGTGCCGGCCGTGTCGATCATGTCGTCCACGAGCACGCAGGGCCGCCCCTCGACCTCCCCGACCACGGCGACCTCCTCGATCTTGTGCGCCTCGCGCCGCGACCGACGCTTGTAGAGGAAGGCGAGGTCGGCGTGGAGCGCCTCCCGGAGCTTCTCCGCGGTCTTGATGCGCCCGGCGTCCGGCGCGACGACCACGAGGTCGTCCCCGTACAGCCCGAGCTCGTCGCGCAGGTACCCGGAGAGGATCGGCAGCGCGGTGAGGTGGTCGAAGGGGAAGTCGAAGAACCCCTGGATCTGCCCGCTGTGCAGGTCGACCGAGACCACGCGATCCGCGCCGGCCACGGAGAGCAGGTCCGCGACGAGCTTGGCGCTGATCGGCTCGCGGGCCAGCGCCTTCTTGTCCTGACGCGAGTAGCCGTAGTAGGGGACGACCGCGGTGATCCGCTTGGCCGAGGCCCGCTTCATCGCGTCGATCATGATGAGCTGCTCCATGATCGACTCGTTCACCGGGTCGGCGTGGGTCTGGACGACGAACACGTCCGCGCCGCGCACGCTCTCCTCCGCCCGAACGTAGATCTCGCCCGACGCGAAGCGGGAGATCCTCGCGGGCGACACCTGGATGCCGAGGTTCTCGGCGATCTCCGCCGCGAGGGCGGGGTGCGTCGTCCCCGAGAACAGCATCATCTTCTTCTTCGTGACGATCTCCACCGTCGGGCCCCCTCAGCGCGTCCCGCGGCCGCGGCTGGCGCGCTCCGCCTCCGCGTCCTTCCGCTTCCGATACCCCTCCACGATCCTCTGCTCCGAGCGCTCGACGGCGAGCGCCCCCGCCGGCACGTCCCTCGTGATGACCGATCCGGCACCCGTCACCGCGCCCCGTCCGATCCGCACCGGCGCCACCAGCATCGTATCCGAGCCGATCCGCGCCTCGTCCTCGATCACCGTCCGATGCTTGCGGTAGCCGTCGTAGTTCACGGTGACGGTGGCCGCGCCCACGTTCACGTCCCTGCCGACCGTCGCGTCGCCGACGTAGGAGAGGTGCGGCACCTTCGAACCCTCGCCGATCTCCGACGCCTTGATCTCGACGAACGCGCCCGCCTTCGCATGGGGCCCGAGCACGGTCCCCGGCCGGAGGTGCGAGAAGGGGCCCACCGTGGCCCCGCGCCCGATCCGCGAGCCCCGCACCACCGAGTGCTCCACGATGGCGCCCTCGCCGACGCGCGAGTCGACGATGCGCGTGGAGGGTCCGATCGTGCAGCCCGGGCCGATCCGGGTCGTCCCCTCCAGCACGGTCATCGGTCGGATCACGGTGTCCCGCCCGATCCGCACGTCCGCGTCGATGTAGGTCGTCGCCGGGTCCTCGATCGTGACGCCCGCGGCCATGTGCGCCTCGTCGATGCGGCGGCGGAGGAGGGCGCCCAGCGCGGCGAGCTCCGCGCGCGAGTTCGGGCCCATCAGACCGCCCGTGTCCACCCTGAGGGCCGAGACCCGCTCGCCCTTGCCGATGAGGATAGGGAAGACCTCGTTCAGGTAGTACTCGCGCTGGCGGTTCTCGCGCCCGACGAGGGGCAGGGCCGCGTAGAGGTCCTTCCGCCGGAAGACGAAGACGAGGGTCGAGACCTCGCGCGTGGCGCGGAGGCCCGGCGGCGCGTCGGTCCCCTCCACGATCTCGATCAGCCGCGTTCCCTCGCGCACGATCCGCGCGTAGCCCTTCGGATCCTCGACCTCGGTGGTGAGGATCGAGGCGGCCGAGCCCGTCCGCCGATGCAGCGCGAGGAGTCGGCGCACGTCGGCCGGGGCCACCGGGTCGAAGTCGCCGCCCACCACGAGCACCTCCTCGGCCCCGCCGACGGCGCGCTCCGCGGCGAGCACGGCGTGGCCGGTGCCGAGCGGCTCGCCCTGATCCACGAAGACGACCGGCACGGGGAGATCCCAGGAGGCGACCTCGTCGCGGACGAGCTCGGCGCCGGTCCCCACCACGATCACGACCCGCTCCGGGCGGGCCGCGAGCGCGTTCCTCACGGCGTGCCAGAGGAGCGGCCGGCCGCACACCCGGTGCAGCACCTTCGGCAAGGAGGAGCGGAACCGCTTGCCCTTCCCGGCGGCGAGCACGATCGCGACGAGCCTCGGGCGGGTCTTCGGCGTGGACCGGGGCACGACCTCCCTCCCCTCGGACGGGGTCACCTTCCTACCAGGGGACCGCGGAGCCGACAAGCCGACCCCGAGGCCGTTCCGGGGGGAGGATTCGAACCTCCATCGAGGGCTCCAAAGGCCCGCGTCTTGCCGTTAGACGACCCCGGAGGGCGCCCCGTGCGCGGGGTGCGCAAGCGATTATCCCCCACCGGGCGGGCCGAGGACCGGCATCGCGTCGGGCAGGGCCGCGGCCAGCGCCCGCGCGTGCGCCTCGTCGCGCGCCAGGCCGACCACGGACGACCCGCTCCCGCTCATCACCGCGCCGAGCGCGCCGGCCCGGAGGACGCGCTCTTTCGCCGCGGCGATGTCGGGGCGGCGCGCGAACACGGGTGGCTCGAGGTCGTTGAACAGGAGCGGCCCGAGGGTCTCGACGTCGCCCGCCGCCGCGGCCTCCAGGATCGGCGCCGGGTCCGGGCCGGTGGACCCCCCATCCTCGTCCCACCACCGGTAGGCGTCCGGCGAGCGCACGCCGTCCGGCACCCGCACGAGGACCCACCACAGCGGGACGACCTCGGCCGGGGCGACGAGCTCGCCGCGCCCGCAGACGAGCACCGGACCTCCGGCGAGCATGGCCGGGACGTCCGAGCCGATCCGTTCCGCGAGATCGGCGAGGGTGGCCAGGTCGAGCCCGCACCCCCACAGCTCGTTCAGCGCGAGCAGCGTCGCGGCGGCGTCCGCGCTCCCGCCGCCGAGGCCGGCGGCGACGGGGATACGCTTCTGGATCACGATCTCCGCGCCGGGCGCGTGAGGGCACGCGTCGGCGAGGGCGAGCGCCGCGACGAGCGCGAGGTTGAGCCCGCCGCGCGGGACCTGGCCCGCGAGCTCGGCGGCGCCGCGCACGTCGACACGGAGCGCGTCGGCCGGACGGACCGTCACCACGTCGGCGAGGGAGATGGGCACCACGAGGGTCTCGAGGTCGTGGTACCCGTCGGCGCGAGCGCCGAGCACCCGCAGGAAGACGTTGACCTTCGCCCGCGCCTCGCGCCGCACGGTCCTCGCGCGGGGGGTCACGCGGCCTCCACGGTCTCGGCGAGGCGGGCGAAGTCCTCGAGCGCGAGCCGCTCCGCGCGCACGTCGGCCGGCAGCCCGCAGCGCTCGAGCGCCCGGACGGCGGCCTCGGGAGCGAGACCGAGCTTGCGGAGCGCCGCGCGCATGGTCTTCCGCCGCTCCGCGAACCCCGCCTCCACCACGGCGAAGAGGCGCTCGCGCGGCACGGACACCGGCGGTCGCGAGCGGCGGACGAGCCGCACGAGGACGGAGTCCACGGCGGGCTCGGGCCAGAACACGCGCGCCGGCACGCGGCGGACCAGCCGGCCCTCCGCGTGGTAGGCCACGCGGACGCTCGCGGCCCCGTAGGCGGGCTCGCCGGCGCGGGCCACGAGGCGCTCGCCCACCTCCCGCTGGACCATCACGAGCAAGGAGCGCACCTGGGGCGCCTCCTCGAGCATCCGCAGCACGACGGGCACCGCCACGTTGTAGGGGAGGTTGGAGACCATCGTCCACGCACCCCCTCCGAGGAGCTCGTCCCACGGCGCGCGCAGCGCGTCGGCGTGGATCACCCGGACCGAGGGCCACGGCGCGAGGACCTCCGCGAGCGCCGGGAGCAGCGCGCGATCGAGCTCGACCGCGAGGACCCGCGCCCCGGCCGCCGCGAGGGCCACGGTGAGCGACCCGAGCCCCGGGCCCACCTCGAGCACCCGGTCTCCCGGCCGCACGTCGGCGTCGGCCACGATCGCCCGGGCGAGGTTCGGATCGGCCAGGAAGTGCTGGCCGAGCGCCTTCCGAGGTCGGATCCCGTGGCGGCGCGCGAGCTCGCGGAGGTCGGAGCGGCCGAGCCCCCGGACCGCGTCACCAGGTGAGGCGGACCTGGCAGACGCCCTGACTGAGGGGCGCGATGCGCCGGAACGCCTCGACGCTGAGGTCGATGATGCGGCCGCCGAAGGGTCCCCGATCGTTGATCACCACCGTGACGGTCTTGCCGTTCTCGAGGTTCTCGACGGTGACCACCGTACCGAACGGCAGCCACGGGTGCGCCGCGGTGAGGCCGTCGCCCGGCGCGAACGTGTAGTAGCTCGCCTCGCCGACCTGGGTCCCGTGGATCGTCGTGTCGCGGCCGACGATCCTCCTCGTGGCGATGGCGGGCACCACGACCCGCCGCCCGAGCAGGGTGCGCCGGACGACCTCGCCGTTCACGACCCGCACCCGGTACGTCTCGATCATGAGCCCGTCGCGACCCGCGCGAGCGATCCGCACCTCCCCCGGCGGGAGGTCGTCCGAGTAGACGGTGTGCGTCGTGTGCGGGATCGGGACCCGGACCTCGCGCAGGCGCGTCTCGACGCTCGTGTAGCGGACGTGGAGGCCCGACGTGAGTGGGGTCCTGGGTGATGGGAGGACGCGGTCGTCGGCATCGGGCCGGATCCCCATG
>BEHO01000075.1 GCA_002898915.1 bacterium HR12 | reverse complement strand
CAGCTCGAGCCCGCTGGCCGGCTCGGGCTCTCCACCCCCCGGGCGCAGGCGGGAGAGGATCCCGCCCCGCCGCTCCGATCTCGTCTGCTCGCCCGCTTCCACGCCGCCTCCTCCGGCCAGTCTACGCCGGGGTCCGCGGCGGGAGCTCAGTACGAGATCAGGGTGAACAGGTCGTAGCCGTCCAGCTTCGACCGCCCGTTCAGGAAGCCCAGCTCGATGAGGCAGGCAATCCCCACGACCTTGCCCCCGATCCGCTCGACGAGGTCGGCCGTGGCCCGCGCCGTCCCCCCGGTCGCGAGCACGTCGTCCACGATGAGCACCCGCTCCCCGGGCTTGATCGCGTCCCGATGGATCTCGAGCGTCGCGGTGCCGTACTCGAGCTCGTACTCCGCGGCCTCCGTCTCCCACGGGAGCTTGTCCTTCTTCCGGACCGGCACGAAGCCCGCCCCGAAGTGGTAGGCCACGGGCGAGGCGAGGATGAACCCCCGCGCCTCGATCCCGACGACCTTGTCCACGTTGCCCCGTCCGAAGTGGACGACGATGAGGTCGATCACGGTCGAGAACGCGATCTCGTCGGCGAGCAGGGGCGTGATGTCCTTGAAGACGATGCCCTTCTGCGGGAAGTCGGGCACGTCGCGGATCAGCGCCTTCAGCTGATCGATCTCCACGGGTTCACCTCCGCTTCCGCTTGGGTGGGGGCTTCCGACGACGCTTGGGTTGGGGACGCGGGCCCGGCGCGGCCGGCGCGACCGCGGCGCGCTCCGGCTCACCGCCCTCGACGGCCTCCGCGTCGGCGGGGGCGGGGATCGGGGGACCGGTCGGGCGCCGCCGCTCGGGGCCGCGCTCCAGGCGCGCCCGGAGCTGCCGGTACCGGGGCTCGCGCTCCTTCAGCACGGCGAGGATCGGTGCGGCGACGAAGATCGAGGAGTACGCGCCGGTGAGCGTCCCGACGAGCATGGCGAAGGCGAAGTCCTTCAGGGTCGCGCCGCCGAACAGGAGCAGCGAGAGGATCGGCAGGACCACCACGAGCGACGTGTTCACCGAACGCATGAAGACCGAGTTCAGCGAGAGGTTCACGACGTCGGAGTAGGTGCTCCCGGCGAGCAGCGCCGGTGACTCGGTGTTCTCCTTCACCTTGTCGTAGATGACGACCGTGTCGTAGAGGGAGAACCCGAGGATGGTGAGGATCGCGATCACCGTCGCCGGGGAGACCTCGCGGCCGGTGAGCGCGTACACGCCCGCCGTGATCACCACGTCGTGCAGCATCGCGATCTGGGCCCCGATCGCCATCTTCCACTCGAAACGCAGGGTGATGTAGAGCGTGATCGCCACGAGCACCACGACGAGGCCGATCAACGCCTGCCGCGAGATCTGGGATCCCCAGGTGGGGCCCACGACCTGGACGCTCACGTCGGTCGGGTCCACCCCGGCCTGCTGGGCCAGCCGCGAGATCAGCTCCGTCCGCTGGTCCGCCGAGAGGCCCTCGGTGAGGGCGCTCGTACGGATCTGGATCTCCGCTCCCCCCACGACCTGGATCTCGGCGTCCGCGCGGTCGTAGTCGGCGAGCACCGCCCGGACGTCCTCCGCGGAGACGCCGGCGCGATCCTGGTAGCGGAGGAGCGTGCCGCCGGTGAAGTCGATGGAGAAGTTCAGGCCGCGCACGACCAGGCCCCCGAGGGAGAGCACGAGGAGCGTGCCGGAGAGCGCCGCCCACCACCGGCGGTGCTCCACGATCCGGAAGCGCGGGACCACGTAGCCCCGGAAGGCCGCGAGCGCGTGGCGGACGTTCATCGGGGGACCCCTCCGGCCACCGCCGGCGCCGCGTGATCGGCCGCGACCCCGCTCGCGAGCCCGAAGCCGCGGAGGCCGACGAGCCGCTCGCTCCGCGCGATGAGGAACACCGCCGGACGCTTGAAGAAGTAGACGACGAAGAGGTCCAGCGCCGTGGAGACGCCGAGCGTGAGCGCGAACCCCCGGACCGAGCTGATGGCGGTCACGTAGAGGATCACCGCCGCGAGCGCCGTCACCACGTCGGCGGCCACGATGGTGCGGTAGGCGCGCTTGAAGGCGGGCTGCACGGCCGAGCGCGGTGTCCGCCCCGCCCGCACCTCGTCCTTCAGCCGCTCGAAGAACACGATGTAGGAGTCCGTGGTCACCCCGAGGGAGATCACGAGCCCCGCCACGCCGGCCAGGGTGAGGGTGTAGCCGATCGTCGTGCCGGCCAGGGCGACGAGCCCGAGCGCGAGCGCCGCCCAGATCGCCATGCCGAGCCACGCCACGACGGCGAGGAGCCGGTAGTAGAAGAGGAGGTAGAGGGCGAGCGCGATCAGGCCGGCGATGCCGGCGAGCAGGCCCTGGCGGAGCGACTGCTCGCCGAGGGTCGGGCTCACCGTCACGACCTGCTCGGTCGTGAGCGAGACCGGCAACGCCCCGGCGTTGAGCACGGTGGCGAGATCCTTCGCCTCCTGCTCGGTGAAGGAGCCCGTGATCTCCCCGCTGCCACCCGTGATCGGCTCCCTGATCACCGGGGCGGAGATCACCTCGCGGTCGAGGACGATCGCGAGCTCCCGCCCCACCAACCGGCTCGTGATCTCGGCGAACCGGTCGGCGCCCTCGGCGGTGAGGTCGAAGAGGACCCGCCACCCGCGGGCCACCGTCGTCTGCCCCCCGGTGTCGTAGTTGGCCACCGCCCGGGCGATCGCGTCGCCGGTGATCAGGACGGGGCCGAGCTTGTACTTGGTCTTCCCGTCCCGCCCGAGGAACACGACGGTCTGGTCGCGGAGGGCCTCGTCCGAGCACGCGGGCGTGGCGCGCTCCGCCTCCGTTCCGCACGTCACGGGGGTGGCGTCGTAGTCGGGATCCCCGGGAGCCAGGACCCCGAGCACCTCGCGCTGCTCGAGCCGCGCGGTCGTCCCGATGACCTCCAGCAGGCGCTCCTGCCCCGTCTCCTGGAGCCGCGCCTGCGCCCGCTCCCGCGTGAGGAAGCACCCGAGCTCCTTCCCCGCCGAGGACACGACGCAGTACCGGAGGCGGACCCGCTCGACCCGGAGCGCCGCGAGCTCGGCCTCCGCCTCCTCCCGCGTCGGCGCGCAGGCCGATCCCTCGTCGCTCGCGAGGGTCGTGGTCCCCGAGCGGAGGCAGTAGGTGACGGTCGTCGTCGTGCCCACCCCGTCGATGGCCGCCTGCGCGGCCTCTCGGGTGTCGTAGCCGCAGATGGGGGTGCCCACGTTCGGGCCGTCGATGCAGAAGGTGCCCTCGGCGGGCGGCGGCGAGGGCGCCGGGGTCGCCCGGGCGGCGGGGATCACCTCGAGGGCCGCGATCTCGTCCCTCGCCTCCTTGCGGGTCCCGAAGCACGGTCCCTCGGCGTCGCCGAGCCCGGTCAGGCACACGGACCCGACGACGGGCTCCACCGAGACCTCCGCGAGCGCCGTTCGGGCCGCCGCCTCATCCGGGTAGCACCCGTAGCTGACCTCCCCCGCGCCCACCAGGCAGTGCTCGTTCGCGCGTCGCTCCTCGATCGTGCCGCGGGCGAGCCCGGGGATCTGGACCTCGATCGTGGAGCCGGTCACGAAGATGGAGGGCTCCGCCGTCCCGAACGCATCCACCCGCCGCCGGATGTTCTCCACCGCCTGCTCCATGACCGGCCTCGGCGTCCCCTCCGGCGCCGAGAGGATCACCGAGATCCCCCCCTCCAGGTCGAGGCCGAGCACGGGCCCGCGTCCCGTCGCGAACAGCGCCGCGGACCCACCGACGAGCGCGACCACGAAGCCGATCGAGAGCCAGAGGCCGCGCGTCCGCCTCACGCCAGCTCCGCCCCGTTGATGACGAGCTTGAACCGGCACCCGAGGGCGTCGGCGGCCTTGCGGCAGAGCTGCATCCGCCCGAGGAAGATCTCGAAGTACTCCATCACCTGGCTGATCTGCGGGTCGATGGTGAGCTCCAGGGTGATCGTCTTCGCCACCTGGTCCACGCGCAGGAAGGACTGCTCGGCCGCGAAGTTCACGCGATCGTGGATGTCGAACTCCGGACGCCCGGTCTTGCGCACCCGGCTCCGGTGCACGTCGGACTTGTCGGCGAGGATCACGGCCGCCGCCACCTCCGAGACCGAGTAGCCCTCCTCCTCCTCGTGGTTCGCGATGGCCGCGACGATCGTGGCGAGGTCCGAGGCCGGCATCCGGCCCCGGAGCGCGTGGTAGACGAGGAGCCCGCCGGTCTGCCCGTGGGCCTCGCGGGTGAGCATGTTCCCGACGTCGTGGAGGTACCCGGCGATGCAGGCCAGGTTCGCCGTGTGGTCGTCGTAGCCCGCGCGGTGGAGCACGTTGTAGGCGATGCGCGCGGTGAGGTTGGCGTGGCGGAAGCCGTGCTCCGTGTAGCCCATCCCCTCCATCACGCGGTCGGCGGCCGCGATGAACGACGAGAGCTCGGGGTCGGCCTGGATGTCCTCGAAGGAGAGGCCGCTCGGCTCGGGCGACGAGGCGGCCGGGTGGTCCTCCCGCGCGCGCTCAGCGGCTCCGTTCACCGCCCCTCGTCGGCCCCCTCCTCATCGGCGTCGGGACCCATGCCGGACAGGCGCTGGATCACCCCCTGGCGGACCAGCCGGACCGTGGTCCCCGGCGCGATCTCGACCCGGACCGTGCCGCCGTCCTCGTCGATCTCCGTCAGCGTCCCGAAGATGCCGCCGCTGATCATGACCTCGTCCCCCACCCGGAGCGACGCCAGCATGGCCTGCTGCTGGCGCTGGCGGTTCCGCTGGGGGCGGATCATGATGAAGTACAGCCCGGCGATCATGAGGACCGGCAGCAGCAGGCCGATCACCGACCCGCCGGACTGCGGGGTCGAGCTCTGGGCAAGGATCTGGAGCACGTTCGCCTCCTCGGTGTTCGGCGAGGCAGCATACAGGCTACCGCGCGGGCGACGCGCCTCCGCCCGCCCGCTCAGGCGAGCGGCAGCGCGCCGTCGGACGTCAGGCCGAGGTGCCGCAGGGCCCGGTCGGTCGCCACCCGGCCCCGCGGGGTGCGGGCCAGGAACCCGAGCTGCATGAGGTACGGCTCGACGACGTCCTCCACGGTGTCCGTCTCCTCGCCCACGGCGGCGGCGAGCGTCGAGAGCCCCACCGGCCCGCCCCCGAACTTGTGGACGATCGCCTCGAGCACCGCGAGGTCGAGCCGGTCCAACCCCCGGTCGTCCACGTCGAAGAGCTCGAGCCCGGCCCGGGCCACCTCGGCCGTGATGCGGCCGTCGTGCCGGACCTCGGCGACGTCGCGGACCCGGCGGAGCAGGCGGTTCGCCACCCGCGGCGTCCCGCGGGCGCGCCGCGCGATCTCGAGCGCGCCCTCCTCGTCGATCTCGACCTCCAGGATCCCCGCCGAGCGCCGGACGATCCGGGCCAGGTCCTCCACGCCGTAGTACTCGAGCCGCGGCGAGAAGCCGAACCGCTCGCGGAGCGGCAGCGTGATCCGGCCGGGCCGGGTCGTGGCCCCCACCAGCGTGAACCGGGGCAGGTCGAGGCGGATCGAGCGCGCGCTCGGCCCCTTGCCGAGCACCACGTCGAGCTTGAAGTCCTCGAGCGCGGGGTACAGGACCTCCTCCACCGGGCGGGGCATGCGGTGGATCTCGTCCACGAACAGCACGTCCCCCTCCTCCAGGTTGGTGAGGATGGCCGCGAGGTCCCCCGGGCGATCGAGGGCCGGGCCCGAGGTCGGCTGGAACCCCACGCCGAGCTCGTTCGCCACGATCCCCGCGAGGGTGGTCTTCCCGAGCCCCGGCGGGCCCGAGAACAGGAGGTGGTCCAGGGGCTCCCCACGGGCCCGCGCGCCCTCGATGAGCAGGGCGAGCTGCTCCTTGATCCGATCCTGCCCCACGAACTCCTCGAGGCGCTTCGGCCGGAGGGCCGCGTCGAAGGCCCGCTCCTCCTCGGGGAGCTCGGGGCCCACGATCCGCTCGACGTCCACGGCCCTACCCTACCCCCGCCCGACGCGCCGGAGCGCCTCTCGCAGCAGCTCCTCCACCGGCCGATCGCCGTCCAGCCCCGCGAGCGCCTCCGAGGCCTCCTGCGCCGTGAGGCCGAGCGCGAGCAGCGCCTCCCGCACGTCGCCGAGGGGTCCGGCGAGCGGCGCGGCCTCCCCGCCGAGCTTGTCGCGGAGCTCGACGAGCACCCGCTCCGCGAGCTTCTTCCCCACGCCCGGCACCAGGGTGAGGGCCGCCACGTCGCCCGCCGCGACGGCCCGTCGGAT
>BEHO01000074.1 GCA_002898915.1 bacterium HR12 | reverse complement strand
CGGTCGATCCCCGGCGCCTGCCGACCCCGGAAGATGTTCCCGCCACCCACGACGACCGCGCACTGGACCCCCAGGTCCACCACGTCGGCGAGCTCCCGGGCGAGCAGGCGCGTGGACTCGGCGGAGATGCCGTAGCCCGTGTCCGGCGGCCCGAACGCGTCGCCCGAGAGCTTCAGCAGCACCCGGTGGTACAGGGGCCGGGTGGGGCGCTCCGCGGCCTGCTCACCGTCGTCCATGCGGACCCTAGCCTAGTCCACTTCCTCGCCCAGGCGGTACCGGACGAACCGGCGGACGGCGATCTTCTCCCCGACCTTGGCGGAGAGCTCGTCGAGGAGCTGACGGATCGTCTTCGAGTCGTCCTTGATGAAGGGCTGGTCGAGCAGGACCGTCTCCTTGAAGAAGGTCTCGAGCTTCCCCTCGACGATCTTGGCCGTGACCTGCTCGGGCTTGCCGAGCTCGCGGGCCTGCGCCTCGTAGATCGCCCGTTCCCGCTCGACGACCTCGGCGGGGACGTCCTCGCGCGAGACCCACCGCGGCGCGGCCGGGCTCGCGATGTGCAGCGCGATGTCCTTCGCCAGCTGACCGAACTCGTCGGTGTTCGCCACGAAGTCGGTCTCGCAGTTGACCTCGACGAGCACGCCGACGGTGTGGTTGAAGTGGATGTAGGCCTCGATCCTGCCCTGCTCGGCGCTGCGTCCGGCGCGCTTGGCCGCCGAGGCGAGACCCTTCTGCCGCAGGAGCTCCACGGCCCGGTCGAGGTCGCCGTCCGCCTCCTGCAGCGCGCGCTTGCAGTCCATCATCCCGGCCCCCGTCGTCTCCCGGAGCCGGCGTACCTGATCCGCGCTGATCTGCGTCACGTGCTCGCTCCCTCGGTCGTCGCGTCCTCCGTCCCGGCGCCCTCCGGCCCGGCCTCCGCCGAGACCGTCCCCGCGGGATCCGGAGCCTCGTCGGGCTCGGGCACCACCTCGGGCTCGGGCACCACCTCCGGCTCCGGCCCCGGCTCGAACACCGCGCCGGCGGTCGCCCCGGCCTCCGGCTCGAACACCGCGCCGCTCGCCGGCTCCGGCTCGGGCACGATCTCGGGGCCCGTGGCGCGCGTCACGGCAGCCTCCCGCCCCTCCTGGCGGCCCTCGGCCAGGGCGTCGGCGATGATGCGGGTGATGAGCGAGACCGCGCGGATCGCGTCGTCATTGCCCGGGATCACGTAGTCGACCTCG
Source organism: bacterium HR12 (assembly GCA_002898915.1). Classification (GTDB taxonomy): domain Bacteria; phylum Actinomycetota; class UBA4738; order UBA4738; family HRBIN12; genus HRBIN12. The sequence continues at coordinate 5,019 of BEHO01000074.1, read as the reverse complement.
TCGGGGTCGCAGTTCGTGTCCACGATCGCGACGATCGGCAGGCCGAGCTTACGGGCCTCGGTCACCGCGATGTGCTCCTTCTTCGTGTCCACCACGTAGATCGCGTCGGGCAGCCGGTCGAGCATCTGCATACCGCCGAGGTTCCGCTCGAGCTTCGCGGCCTCGTGCCGCAGGCGCATCGCCTCCTTCTTCGGGAGGAAGTCGAAGGCGCCGGTCCGCTCCATCTCGCGCAGCTCCCGGAGCCGGATGAGGCGCCGGGAGACCGTCTGGAAGTTCGTGAGCATGCCGCCCAGCCAGCGGGTGGTGACGTAGGGCATGCCGACGCGCGTGGCGTGCTCGCGGATGACCTCCTGGGCCTGCTTCTTCTTGCCGACGAACAGCAGGATGCCGCCGCGGCGCCCGAGGTCCTTCACGAAGCGGTAGGCCTCCTCGAGCCCGGCGAGGGTCTTCTCGAGGTCGATGATGTAGATGCCGGACCGCTCCCCGTACAGGTAGCGCGCCATCTTCGGGTTCCAGCGCCGCGTCTGGTGCCCGAAGTGCACCCCTGCCTCGAGGAGCTCACGCCTGGTGACGACAGGCACGTGCCTCCTCCTTCCGGTTGTCCCTCCGCCCGGCTCCACTCGCCCCCGGCCCGGCGCCGCGACCGCGGATCCCGGGACCCCGGGGACGATCCCCGGGCGTGCGTGCTCGGCGCGCCTCGCGCCGGCGAAGGCGCAGTCTACCAGGGGCTCAGCGCCGGCGCGCCCGCGCCGGCCGGTCGGGGATCTCCTCCTCCACGGACATGAGCCGGTACGCGAACGCCGCGAGGAACCCGAGGTGCACGAAGGTGCAGAGCAGGGCCCACACCCAGGTGGCGAGGCTCGGGTTCACCCCGAGGTCCGAGCCTCCCGGGGTGAGCGCGAGCAGGAGCGGGAGCGCGATGAACACGTAGAGGAGGCTCATCAGGAGGTGCCGGCTCCCGGGCATGAGGGCGGCCCGGGCCCCGCGGCGGATCACCTCCGGCAACGGCAGGTCGGGCCGGCGGAGCGCGAGCACCGGCGCGAACACCAGGAGGAACATCGCCCCGACCAGGAGGAGGATCGAGCCCAGGAAACCGAGACCCGGCCCCAGGAACGGCAGCACGACGCTCCCGAGGATCATGGTGGAGAGCGAGAGCAGCCCGACGACCGCCGTCACCGGGGCGATCCGCAGCCCCCGCAGCAGCGTCTCGCCGATCCCGCCCTCCCCTTCGAAGACCCGCACGATGAGCGCCGTGAGCAGCGCCAGCACCACGGCCCGCGCGAGGAGGAAGCCGATCGCCGCGAGGAACCCCGTGAGGCCGAAGCCGTAGATGCTGACCCCGTTCAGCGCGTCGAAGTACGTGCTCACCGGGGGCAGGGCGAGGAGGTTCACGAGGCGTCCGGGCGGGCCCTCGAGGCCGAGCGCCACGAGGGCCACCCACAGCAGGAACAGCAGCCCGAACGACGGGAGCAGGATGAGCGGTGAGGACCCCACGGCGAGGAACCCGCGCCCGAGCGAGCGCCAGATCGGCGGCCACGCGGTGTCGATCGCGGGCCCGCTCAGCCACCCCAGCAGGCGCGGGACCGGAGGCCGCTCCGGCTCCGCTCGGGCCTCCGCTCGCGCGGGTGGGCGTCCCGAGGGCCTGCCCTTCCCGCTCACGGCTCGGCCTCCACGGGCTCCTCGTCGCGCGTGAAGGCCGGTCCGAACCGCGGCGCGACGAGCCGGAAGGGCACGAGGATCGCGACCCCCACGATCGCCGCCGCGAGCGCGAACCACCCCACGAGACGGGTCGGGACGGGGATCGTGGGGGAGGCCACCCGGACCAGGGCGCCCGCGGGATCGTGCTCGTAGGCGACGAGCGCCGGTCGCGACCCGCCCGTCGGGGCCACGAGCAGCTGGTGGGACAGGGCGAGAGGGCCGAGCGGACCGGGCGAGGGCGCGCTCGCGTACACGAGGTCCCCGCTCGTCGCCTCGAACGCGGCGAGACGGCCGTCCCCCAGGCCCACGACCACGTACGGCCCCACCACGACCGGCGAGCTGTGCACGATCAACGCGTTCGTCTGGTGGTCCCAGTCCACGCCCCCGTCGGCGGGGTTCAGCCGGTACAGCCCGCCCGCGGCGTCGGCGATGTAGACGTTGCCGGGCTGGTAGGCGGGGGCGCTCGCCGGCGAGAAGAGGTTGAGCGCGAGGGCGTGCCACCGGAGGCTCCCATCCTCGGCGGCGAGCCCCCGGACGAGCTGGTCCCCCGAGCCGAGCACCACCGCGCCGTCCCCGGCCGAGAGGCCCGAGATGACGACCGCCCCTCCCGAGGGCGAGAAGGTCCAGCGGCGCTCACCGCTCCGGGCGTCGAGCGCGAGCACCTGGGTGCGCGGCTGCTCGAGGTCCCGGGCCGCGACATACACCCGCCCGTCGGCCACGGCCGGCGGCGCGTCCACCCGCCCGACCGCCTCCGCCGTCCAGACCGGCTCGCCGGTCGCCACGGAGAAGGCGGACACCCCGCCGAGGTCGTCCCCCACGTACGCGAGGCCCTCGGCGACGCTCACCCCGCTCCGGCTCGTCGCCCCCAGGCTCGCGCGCCAGAGCTCCGAGCGGTCGGCGAGGTCGACGGCCACGAGCTCGCTCACGCGGGATCCCTCGGCCTCCGCCGCGGGCGAGGGGCTGGGGCTCCCACCAGCCGCGCTCGGGGGGCCCTCGAGGTAGAGGAGCACGAGCCGCTCCCCGACCTTGGCGAGGGCCGGGGTCGAGAGCGGCCCACCCCGGCGCGGGATCTGGAAGGCGAGCTCGCCGCTCCCGAGCTCGACCCCGTAGACGGCGTCCCTGCCCACCGCCACCGCGAGGTCGCCGGTCAGCACCGCCCCCGAGAGGCCGCCGGACGGCGGTTGGAAGCGCCAGCGCTCGCGGTAGGGAGGGGTCGGGGCGTCCAGGATCGTGCCGGGGTGGCCGGGGCCGCCCTGGAACTGCGACCACTCGATCTCCCCGGACCCCTCGTGCGCCAGGGCGGGGCCGGGGGCGAGCAGCCACGCCGCGAGCAGCGCCGCGGACGCGGCACGGGCGAGCGCTCGAGCGGGGTTGACGTGGTGCAGGCGGGCCATCCTCGGTCGGGGCGCACATCCTAGCGCCGGAACGACCGACCTGACCGCCCTCACCCCGGCGCCACCTCCGGCGCGAGGTGGACCACCTCCGGGACCGGCGCCGGGCCGAGGTAGGCGAGGGGATCGACGTACGTGCCGTCCAGGCGCACCCCGAGATGGAGGTGGGGGATCGTCGCCCCCGCGTGACCCCGACCGCTGAGCCCGATCGTCGCGCCGGCCGGCACCGCGTCGCCCTGCCGCACGGCGACCGCCGAGAGCCACGCGTAGGTGCTCCGCAGCCCCTGCCCGTGATCCAGCGTCACGAACAGCTCGCCGCCCACCTTGCCGGCGAAGCTCACCACGCCGGCGGCCGGCGCCAGGACCGGGGTCCCGATCGCCACCGCGATGTCGACCCCGCGGTGCCCGGCTCCGTAGGGATCCTCCGGCGGGTCGAAGTCCCGGATCACCGGCCCGATCACCGGCCAGGCCCAGTCGCCGCGCATCCGCGCCGCCGTCGGCGTGGGCTCGAGGAGGGCGGTGTCCGTCCCTCCCGCGTCGGGCGAACCCCCCGTGGGCGCGAGCAGCGCGAGGGCCATCGCGGCGACGAGGATCCAGCTCGCCCGGATCATGGGGCGCGGAGGCTACCGCGCCCGACCGGCTCGCGATGTGATCGGGATCACGGCGCGGACGCCGAGCGGTCGACGGCTACTCGCGCTCCACGAGCTGCAGCCGGAGCTGCCCCACGGCCTTCGTGTGGATCTGGCAGACCCGGGACTCGGTGACGCCGAGGATCTCCCCGATCTCGGCGAGGGTCAGCCCCTCGAAGTAGTAGAGGGTGACGACGATCTTCTCCCGCTCCGACAGCGAGTTGATGGCGGCGGCCAGCAGGCCGCGCGTCTCCTGACCCTCGAGCCCGAGGGTGGGGTCCCCCGTCCGGTCCGCCAGGGTGTCCATGAGCGACACCCGCTCGCCCCGATCGGTCCCCACGGCGAGCAGCTCGTCGAGGGCGAGCACCGAGACGAAGGAGATCTGGTTGATCACGTCGTGGAGCTCGGAGAGGGAGATCCCGAGGCGCTCCGCGACCTCCCGCTCGGTCGGGGCGCGCTTCAGCATCGTCTCCAGGTCCTGGTACGCCTTCTCGATCTCGCGGGCCTTGAAGCGGACGGAGCGAGGGACCCAGTCCATCGCCCGCAGCTCGTCGATGATGGCCCCCTTGATCCGGGGGATCGCGTACGTCTCGAACTTGTTGCCCCGCGCCGGCTCGAACTTCTCCAGGGCGTCGATGAGTCCGAACATCCCGTAGGAGACGAGATCCGCCTGCTCGACGCTGGCCGGCAGGCCCGTCGCGACGCGGCTCGCGACGTACTTGACGAGGGGCGCGTAGTGCAGGATCAGGCGCTCGCGGGCCGCCGGCGAGCCGGTCGTCTTGAACTCGTCCCAGAGCGCCTGGAGCTCGTCGCCCCCCTCCCGCTCCACCTTCGTGAGGTCCACGGTGGGCTTCGTCGGCGCCGTCGCCGCGGCGGACCCCGACCGCTTCCGCGCGGGTACCTCGGCCCTGGAGCGCGCCCCTCCCGTCGACGGACCCGACGCCTTGGCGTTGGCCTTGGCCTTCGTCTCCCTGGGCACCTTGGCGGGACCGGGGGCCTTGGCCTTGGCGGGCACCCCCGCCGGCGGCTCGGCGCCCTCGCGCGGTTTCGCCGTGCGCGTCATCCCGCCCTCGGATGGCTCCGGCGGTACGCCTCGAACAGACGCGCCCGCGACACGTGCGTGTAGCGCTGGGTCGTGGCCACGCTCGCGTGGCCGAGCAGCTCCTGGACCACCCTGATGTCCGCTCCTCCCTCCAACAGGTGCGTGGCGAACGAGTGCCGGAGCGTGTGCGGCGTCACGCGCCGGGCGCCCAGCGTCCGCTGGCCGTATCGTCCCACAAGGCGACGGATGTCGCGCGTCC
>BEHO01000073.1 GCA_002898915.1 bacterium HR12 | reverse complement strand
CCGTGTGGCTCGCCGCCGCGGCCCTCGCGGCCCGGATCACGAGCCCGCTCCTGCCCCACGCCCTGCCGGAGGCGCCCGTCCGGCACGAGCTCCAGCGCGTCCTGCGCGAGCTCGCGGACGGGGCGAGGCGCCTCGCCCATACACCGCGAGCCATAGGGCCCATGGCGTCGATCGCCCTGGATCAGGTGGGGCAGGGGCTCGTGCTCGTCCTGTCCCTGTTCGTGTTCCGCGACCGCTTCCGCCAGGGCGTGGGGTCCTTCTCCAACCTCATCGGCGCCGGAGGCCTCGGCGTCCTCCTCGGGATCCTCACGGTGGGGGCGCTAGAGCGACGGCTGCCCAAGGAACGGATCGTCGCCCGAGCCTTCGCCGTCGGGGGGATCGCGCTCCTCGCCGTCTCGACCCTGGTCACGGCCTGGACCGTGCTCCTCGCGAGCTTCCTCGTCGGGCTCACGTTCGCCTGGAAGAAGGTCCCGGTGGACACGCTCGTCCAGGAGGCGGTGCCCGATGGCTACCGGGGGCGGGTCTTCGCCGTCTACGACGTGGCCTACAACCTCGCCCGCGTCCTCGCGGGGTTCGCGGCGATCCCCCTCGTCCCGGCCCTCGGAGAGGCGCGTCTCGCCGCGGCGATCGGTCTCGCCTTCCTCCTGTACGCGCCGGTGCTCCCGCGCTGGCTGGCGCGCGCCCCCGAGATCTCCCTCCGCTTCTACGCGGGCGCCCGCGCCGACGAGGTCCCGCGGGCGATCGTGTGGGGCGGGGTGGAGGAGCGGGTGCGGGTCGAACGGGAGTGGCTCGAGGAGCGGGACGGCGAGCGGAGGCGCGCCTTCCGTCTCGCGCTCGAGGACGGCACCACGGTGCAGGTCTCGCGGGCGGAGCCCGACGGCCCGTGGCGCCTCGACCGCGAGGTCGGGTAGCGCTCAGGCCGCGCGCGCCGGCGCGGGCTCCGGCGCGCCCACGATCCCCCGCCGCCGGAGCGCCCACAGCCCGAGGAGGCCCACCGCCGTCGCCGCGATCCCCCCGAGGGCGAGCCCCCACCGCGGGCCGAGCACCTCCGCGCTCCACCCCGCGATCGGGGCGCCGATCGGCGTGCCGCCGAGGAACACGACCGAGTACAGCGCCATCACCCGGCCCCGCATCTCGGGGCGCGCGGTGAGCTGGAGCGTCGTGTTCCCCGTGATCATGAAGACGATCCCGACGAACCCGAGGGCGACCATCGCCGCCAGCGCCGCCGGGAGCGTGGGCATCGCCGCCGCGACCACCGACGCCGCCCCCAGCGCCACAGCCGAGCGCATCAGACGCACGGCGTTCGGCTGCGTGCCCCGGGCCATCGCGAGGGCCCCGGCGAGGGACCCCACCCCCATCAGCGCGAGGAGCGAGCTGAACGTGCCGGCCTCCCCGTGGAAGGTCTCGCTCGCGAGGAGCGGCAGGACCACCTGGAAGTTGAAGGAGAACGTGAAGATGGCCGCCATGACGATGAGGGGGGTGCGCAGCTCCGGGGTCTCCCACACGTAGCGGAGGCCCGCCCGCAGGCCGCCCCCGTCCCGCGGGACGGGCGCCCGATGGAGCTCCTCGGACCGCATCGCGAGCAGCCCCCCGATCACCGCGAGGTACGAGACCCCGTTGACGAGGAAGCAGGCGTCCAGCCCCACCCCGGCGATGAGCCCCCCGGCGATCGCCGGTCCGACGATCCGGGTCCCGGTCATCACCGCGCTGTTCAGGCTCACCGCGTTGGTGAGGTGCTCGGGGCCCACCATCTCGGCGAAGAAGCTCTGCCGGGCGGGCGTGTCCACCGCGGTCACGATCCCCTGGAGGAGCGAGAGGGCGTAGACCATCCACAGCCGGACGACGTCGGCGGCCACGAGGCCCCACAGGGTGAGCGCCAGGATCGCGAAGGCCATCTGCGTCCCGAGCAGGATCCGGCGCTTGTCGTGCCGATCCGCGAGCACCCCCGCCCACGCCCCGAGCACGAGCACCGGCGCGAAGTTCAGCGCGCTCATCAGGCCGAGCGCGACCCCGCTGCCGGTCAGGCGGAGCACCAGCCACGCCGAGGCGACGTACTGCACCCAGGTGCCCGTCACGGACACGATCTGCCCGAAGAAGAAGAGGCGGAAGTTCCGGGAGTGCGAGACCGCGTGGAAGGTGCGGTGCACCGCGCGACCGATCCGGTTCATCCCTCCTCCTCCGCGACGAGGCGATCCAGGATCTCGGCGGCCCGCTCCAGCGCGGCGAGCTCGTCCGGGGTGAGCCCTCGGAGCCGACGCGCCAGGTACTGGTCCTTCCGGCTCCGGCTCCGCTCGAGGAGCCGGGCGCCCGCCGGGGTCACGCGCAGCCAGGCGACCCGCCGATCGTCCCGGTCGGGCTCCCGCGCGACCAGGCCGGCCTCGACCAGCGCGGCGACGATCTTCGTGATCGTCGGCGGCTGAACCCCCTCGACCTGGGAGAGGTCGCCCACGGTGATCCGGCCGGCCCGCTCGATCGAGGCCAGCGCCACGAGCTGGGAGGGGGTGATCCCCACCTCCGCGCGCTGCCGCAGGCGCCTGGCCAGGCGGGTCACGACGAGGCGCAGTCGCGAGGCCAGGGCCACCACGTCCGCCGGCGCGCTCGTCGAGGGGTTCACGGATGCATGATAGTTCGTTCAGCTAATTAGTGTCACGAACCATCCCCCTGGCGCGCAGCCCGGCCGCGGCGTACGCTACGGCCGATGCGCTCCCGGGCGACCCCCGTGCTCGTCGGCCTGCTGGGCCTGGCCCTGGTCGCGGCGGCCTGCGCCCGGGAGGCCCCACCGGGCGCCACCGGCCCCACGGGGCCGACCGTGACCTCCTCGCCGGAGCCGAGCCCGAACCCCGAGCCCACCGGGGAGCCGACCCAGGAACCGACCCAGGAGCCCAGTCCCACGCCCGCGCTCGAGGACGGGCGCCACTTCGGCTACATCCGCTCCGCCGACGCCGACGCGATGACGCTCCGGTTCGATCTCGCGTCCTTCCTCACCGGCGACGAGGCCAACGAGGCCGCCGCCGAGCGCGGGGACGAGGTGCCGGTCCCCAACGACTACTACATCGTCAACGACAACCCGCGCCTGCGGACGCTCCCCATCGATCCCGACGTCGAGATCCGGGTCATCGACTGGAGCCACTGCTGCGAGCTGGTGGCGGGGGAGCTCGGTCCCTTCCTCGACGCCTTCGCCACCCGGCACCACCCCTGGGACGCCCTGTACCAGGGGTCCCAGGCGCCGTACTGGATCACCGTCCGAGACGGTCGGGTCACGCGGATCGAGGTGCAGTACCTGCCGTGAGACGGGGCGCGAGCGCGATCGTCGCGCTCGCCCTGGCCGGGTGCGTCGCTCCCGCGCCCGCTCCCTCCACACCCGCGGCGACCGCCGCGAGCCCGCTCGCGGGATCGGCGGCGCCGACCGAGCCCCCCGCCGAGGCCCTGCGCACGCGCTTCGCGGGACGGGTCCACGCCCCGCTCCCGCGGTCCGTCCGCCGCGAGCTCCGCGGCTCCACCTGGCGCCCCGGCTGCCCCGTCCGCCTCGCGGACCTCGCGCTCCTGCGGTTCAACCACGTCGGCTTCGACGGCGGGATCCACCGGGGCCGCCTCGTCGTCCATCGCTCCGTCGCGGCCGACGTCCTCGGGGTGTTCCGGAGGCTCTTCGAGGCCCGGTTCCCCCTCGAGCGCGTCGACCTCGCCCCGCGCTTCCGACCCCACGCCGACCCCCATACGCGACGGAACGTCACCGCCGGCTTCAACTGTCGCCCGGTGATCACCCCCGAGGGGCCGGGCGCGACGTTCTCGCAGCACGCGTACGGGCTCGCCGTGGACGTGAACCCCTTGCAGAACCCCTACGTCGCCGCCGACGGATCGGTCCGGAACCGCTTCGCCCGCCCCTACGCCGATCGGACCCTGGACCGACCCGGCATGATCCACGAGGGGGACGTCGTCGTGCGGGCCTTCGAGGCCATCGGCTGGGCCTGGGGCGGCCGCTGGAGCGGCGCCAAGGACTTCATGCACTTCTCGTCGACCGGTCGCTGACCCGATGGCGCCCGGCTCAGCTCAGATGAACAGCGAGATCGCGGCCTCCCGCATCTCCAGCAGGGCCGTGGCGGCCCCGATCGGCTCCTCGAGGCCGTCGATGAGGTCCTCGCGCTTCAGGCCGAGCAGGTCCATGGTCATCTGGCAGGGGATGAGACGCGCACCGAGGTCCTTGGCCAGCCCCAAGAGCTCCTCGGGGTGGGCCACCTGGTGCTCCCGGGCCAGCTTCTTCAGCATCGCGGGCCCGGCCCCCGCGAAGTGGTAGCGGGAGAGCTTCGCTCTCCTGGCCGAGCCGGGGTTCATCACCGACATCATCTTCTGCATCCAGTTCTCGCCGGTGATGCGCACCTCCGGCTTCACGATGGCGAACAGACCCCAGAAGGTGAAGAACACGCTCACCTCCATCCCGCTCGCCGCGGCCGTGCTCGCGAGGATCGTGGTGGGCCAGATGCGGTCGAGATCACCGCCCCAGGCCACGATGGTGAGCTTGTTCTTCTTCTCCACGCGGCTCCGCTCCGCCTCCTCGAGCGCCCGGACGCGCTCGAGGAGCTCACCCAGGGCCACGCTCTCGGTCGTCGCGCTCATCGGCGCCTCCTCGCTCAGGCCTTCCGCACCAGGTACCGGAACTCCCCGTCCCGCTCCGTGGCCTCGATCAGCTCGTTCCCGGTCAGACGCGCCCACGCCGGGACGTCGGACCGCGACCCGGGGTCCGTGGCGAGCAGCTCGAGCACGTCGCCCGGCCTCGCGTCCTTCAGGGCGCGCGCGAGCGAGACGAGGGGCCCGGGGCAGGACTGACCACGGGCGTCGATGGTGACGGTGACGGTGATCTCGGATGCGACGCTGGACATGATCTGGACCTCCGGTGTCGATGGGATCCGGGCTGCGGGGATGGTGCCGGGAGGGGGCCTAGCGGCCCTCGCCGGGCACCGTGGGACAGCAGCATCGGCAGGGGATCATGATCCCCACGAGCCCGCGGCACCGTGTCCTGATCATCGCAGGTGCAAATGCTACCGCCACGATGCACTTCTCGCAACGGGCAGGATGCTGTCCCCGCGGCCCGTCGCCGTGTATCGTCGCGCCATGCGCGCCCGTACCAGGCTGGCTCGGGGAGCGCTCGCGCTCGTCCTCGGATCGGGCGCACCGACGTGGTGGACGGCGACCCCCGCGCACGCCCAGGCCACCTGCAGCTTCAACGCCGGCACCGCCACCGTCGAGGTCACGCTCGTGGCGGGAGCGCCGGCCGCGATCTCCCGCCAGGGTGACGCCATCGCGCTGGACGGCGTGCCCTGCGAGACCGCCACCGTGACCAACACGGACACGATCGACGTGACGGGTTCGGGCGTCGGGCAGGAGGATGACCTCACGATCGACCTCTCCGGCGGTCCCCTCGCGCCCGGGCAGACCGACGAGGGCGACGGCGACTCCGAGATCGAGCTCGCCGCCGACCTCCCCGGGGGCGGCGTCCTTCGGATCGCGGGCGGGCCCGGGGCGGACGTCGTGGCGCTCGGCACCGCCGGCGCCAACCTGAACGCGGAGGAAGGGGTAGGCGACGTGGACGTCACGCTCTCGGGCACCGCCGCCTGGGAGGTCACGGGCCGGCAGGGCGCGGACGTGCTGCGCGTCGCCGGGGGCGCCGGCACCGGCGCTCCCGCGATCGGGGTCGCGGTGCTCGGGGGCGCCGGCGCCGACCTGGTGGTGGCGGGTGGCGGCGGCTCCGATCTCGACGGCGGCGCCGGGACCGACACCCTGAGCTACGCGGGGGCCTCCTCCGTGCGCGTCGACCTTGCGAGGGGGACGGCGAGGCCCGCCGGCGCCTCCGCCGACGACCTCGCGGGGTTCGAGCGCCTCATCGGGTCACCAGGGCCCGACGTCCTGCTCGGCGACGGCGGCCCGAACCGGATCGAGGGCGGCGGAGGCCGCGACGTGCTCGACGGGCGGAAGGGCGACGACGTCCTGAAGGGCGGGAAGGCGCGCGACCGGGTGGACATGCGGGATGCGCCATCCGGCGTCACGGTCAACCTGACGACCGGCGCGGCGAGCGGGTTCGGGAGCGACTCGCTCGGCGGCATCGAGGACGTGATCGGGACCGACCGGCGGGACGTGCTGGTCGGATCCGAGGGCGCGAACGAGCTGGTCGGTCGCGGCGGGCCGGACACCCTCCGGGGGAGCGCCGGGCGCGACCGGCTCGTCGGCGGGCTCGGCAACGACGTCCTCGAGGGCGGGGCC
>BEHO01000072.1 GCA_002898915.1 bacterium HR12 | reverse complement strand
TGCACGACACGGGGCAGGCGCACCTCATCGCGGACCCGCCGCCGCGGCGGGCAGCGGGGACCCCCGACGCCGACGTGGACGCGCCGGAGGCGTGGGACGTCACCGCCGGGAACGCGGTGATCGCCGTGCTCGACACCGGCGTGGACCTCTCGCACCCCGACCTCGCGCCGAACCTCTGGGTCAACCCGGGGGAGGTGCCGGACAACGGCCTCGACGACGACGGGAACGGCTACGCCGACGACGTGCACGGCTGGGACTTCGCCGAGGACGACCCCGTGCCCCAGGACCGGAACGGGCACGGGACCCACGTGGCCGGGATCGTGGCGGCGGTGGCCGGCAACGGCCTCGGCGGTGCGGGCGTGTGCCCCGGCTGCCGGATCATGGTCCTGCGCTCGAAGCTGGACCTGGCGGGGACGCTGGAGGCGATCGCCTACGCGACCCGCAACGGGGCGGGCGTCATCAACATGAGCTTCGGCGACGGCTCCTTCTCGCGCCTGCTGCGCCGGGCGATCGCCCGCGCCGGCGCCCGGGGCGTGCTCGTCGTCGCGGCGGCCGGGAACCAGCTCGGCGACAACGACATGCGGCTCGTCATCGACGAGGACGGCGACGGCGCTCCGGAGTGCTGCCCCACCTACCCCGCGAGCTACGACCTCCCGAACCTCATCGCGGTCGCGGCGAGCAACCACGCCGACCGGTACGGCTACCGCACCGGCTGCGCCATCCGGAACGGCGAGGTGCTCCCGCGGTGCGCCTTCACGAACGTGGGGCACGATTCGGTGGACCTCGCGGCACCCGGCGTGGACGTCCTCAGCACGTTCCCGTCCGGCACCTACGAGGTGCTCGACGGGACCTCGATGGCGGCGCCCGTCGTCGCCGGCGTCGCGGGCCTCGTCCGATCCGTCCACCCCGAGTACGGGCCGGTGCAGGTCAGGAACGCCATCCTGAACTCCGTGGACCGGCCGGACGGCCTGCGGTCGTGGTGGAACGCCGCGCGCACCGAGCTCATGCCGGGGTCGTTCACGCTGACCGACGGCCGCGTCAACGCCCTGCGGGCCCTGAGCGGCTCCCCCGACGCCCGCATCGCCCGCTCCGACGGCACCATCGCGGGCGCCCGACGCATCCGCCGGGTCGCCGAGGGCAGGGTGGCGTGGCCGGAGGACGCGAACGACGTGTACCGCAAGCGCCTGATCCAGGGGCGGCGGTACCGGGTGCTGCTCGACGTGCCGAGGCGGAAGGACTTCGACCTCTTCGTGTGGGAGCCCGGGACCCTCGAGATCTGGCAGTGCTGGAGCCCCGGGACGCCGTGCAAGCTCGTCGCGAGCGGGGTCAGGGATCGCGGCGAGGACGAGCTCGTGGTGTTCAGGGCGCGGAGGACGGGCACGTACTACTTCCACGTGAACGCGTGGTTCACCCGCGGGCCCTACGCCCTGCGCGTAGCTCGCCGGTGAGGGTCCTCACGTGCGGGCCAGGAGGTGGACGTTGCCGAGGCAGACGCGGATCAGGCCGGCGGACCTCGCGGCCTCCAGCGCCTGCTGCGCGTGGCGCCGGGACGTCCGCGGCAGGTCGGCCATGGCGAAGTGGGGCGCGAGCGCGAGGAGGGCGTAGGGGATCCCGGGGTCGAACGACGCCACGAACCGCGCGATGACGCCCACCTCCTCGGCGTCGACGTAGCCCGGCACGAGCAGCGTGCTCGCCACGACGAGCGGTGGGTCCGGGCGCTCGGCGATGCGGGACGCGGCCCGGGCGAAGTTCTCGAGCGTCCTGCGGTTGCTCGCTCCCGTCAGCGCGACGTGCAGGTCCTCGTTCATCGCCTTCAGGTCGAACTTCACGATCCCGCCGGTCGAGAGCGAGAGCTCGACGGCCCGCTCGAGGAACCTCGGGTGCATGCTCCCGTTCGTTTCCCAGCAGACCCGCACGCCCCGCTCGGCGAGGAGGCGACCGGAGGCGAGCGCGTGGGGCATCTGCGAGGAGGGGTCGCCCCCGAAGAAGCAGACGCAGAACGTGCGAGGGTTCGCCACGGCGGCGAGCTCCCAGGCCGTCGTGAGCCCACCGGGCTCGGCCGTCATCGACCGGTACTGCCAGTTCTGGCAGAACATGCAGTCGAACGTGCACGAGCCGTAGAACACCGCGAGGTTTTGGTCGCCGGATCGACCGTGCCCCGGGCAGACCCAGTCGGCGACGCAGTTGGTGGGCAGGGGATCTCGGTACCAGCGCAGCAGCCCGCGGCGGGGCGTCCCCGCGAGGTGCACGAGCCTCGAGCCCCGCACGGTCCGGAGGCCGCAGAACCCCCGCTCGCCCTCGCCGATCACGCACCCCCAAGCGCACAGGCCGCACCGCACGCCGCCCTCGGACCTGGGCGCCTCGACCGGGAGGCCGAAGGCCCGGCGGGCCCGCGCGTGCGCCTCCCGGACGAGGGCGGCCGATCGCTGGGGGTCCCGCCGGATGCACGGACCGCACACGCCGAGCTCCCGAGCGAGGGCCGGGACCCGACGACCGCAGACGGCGCAGGCGCGGAGCGCCATGCCGACCCCCCGATGCTCAGCCGGTGAGCTCGCGCAGGAACGCCGAGGGATCCTCGAGCGAGACGAAGACCCGCCCGTACCGCATCGCCGATCCCAGCCTACGGCGAGGGCGGGAATCCGCTGGCGCCTACGGCGGTTGCACCAGGCCGATCAGCTCGAGCAGCACGTTCGGCTCGTCGCCCTCCACCCAGGCGTCGTGCCCGGGCGGCATCACCGCCACGTCGCCCGGCTCCAGCACGAGCTCGGTGCCGTCCTCCATGACCACGCGCTGCCGCCCCGAAAGGATGTACTTCACGTGGTACTTCTGGCAGCTCTCGGTGCCGACGGTCGGCTTGACGTGCTCCGACCACCGCCATCCGGGCTCCAGCGTCTCCCGACTGAAGACGAGGCCGCCGAGGGTCACGACGTCGATCCTGCCCTTGGCGAAGGGCGTCCGCGTCTCGTCGGGCGCGTCGAAGCGCTTCTTCTCCAGCTCGGTGATGCCGTCGGTCATGCTCGCCTCCGTCCGCTCTCTCGCCTCACACCACCGTGGCGTCGGGGTCCCGCGCCGGGTCGTGCTCGGGCAGGACGTCCGTCGCCCAGTCCGACCGCTTCCACGCCGGGACCGGGGTCTCACATCCCTCGCGCGGGACGAACGCGGATGCCTCCACCCGCCGGTACCGATGGATGTACCGGGGGCAGTTCGGGAAGACCTCGCGAACGCGTACGCGGACGACGAACTGCGCCCTCGGGTACTCGGCCATCAGCTCGTCGTTCTCGTCGACGCTCGCCAGCCCGTTCACGCGCATCCGGCGTCCTCGCTCGAAGTCGATGAAGAGCAGCCCCACGTTCGGGTTCTCGAGCAGGTTGCCCATGGAGAGGTACATCCCGTTCCCGTCGTAGTTCGGGAAGGCCAGCGTCGTCTCGTCCACGACCCGCACGAAGCCGGGGTCGCCTCCCTTGTAGGAGCAGTTCGGCCGGCCCTCCTCGTCGGCCGTCGCGATGAAGAACATGTCGCGCGACTCGATGAACTCGGCCTCGTGGGGGGAGATGACGTCGTGGACGATCCTCTCCGCGATCCGGTCCGCGAGACGCCGGGTGTCGAACCGGTCCTGGAGCGCCCTGTTGCCGTCGTGATAGAGGCCGCCCATGTCGCCAGGATGCGCCCCCGCGCTTACAGTTCGCTTGCGATGTCGGGAGCGCGGCGGACGCAGGTGGAGGTCCGGCTCCTGGGCCGCTTCGTCGTGCGACGCGGGGACGCGGAGGTCCCCGCGCGGGAGTTCGGCGGACGCCGGGTCCGCACGCTGATCCGGCTGCTCGCGAGCCGCCGCGGCGAGCTCGTGCCGAGGGACGCCCTGGCCGACGCCCTCTGGGCGGAGCGCTCCCCCGCCGATCCCGCCGCGAGCCTCGAGGTCCTGGTCCACCGGGCGCGCCGGGCCCTCGGCGACCCCGCGCTGATCGTCACCGGCGAGGGGGGCTACGCCTTCGCGCCCGGCGAGGGCTGCGTGATCGACGCGGAGCGGTTCCGGTCCCTGACGGAGCTGGGCCGCGCGGCCCTCGCCCTCGGGGATTGGAGAGGGGCCCTCGGATCGTTCGCCCGCGCCCTCGGGTGGTGGCGCGGGGAACCGCTCGCGGAGGACGCCTACGCCGACTGGGCGGGGCCTGTCCGCGCCGAGCTCGGCCGGCTCCACCTCGAGGCTCTGGAGGGGGCCGCGGAGGCCGCCCTCCGGCTGGGAGACCCCGCCCGGGCGGTCGAGTTCGCCGAGATGGCGGTGGCCCGCGAGCCGCTCCGGGAGGCCGCGCGGATGCTCCTCATGCGGGCGCTCTACCTCTCCGGCGACCGGGCGGGCGCGCTCCGCGCCTACGAGGAGCTCCGCCGGGGCCTGGCGGAGGAGCTCGGCGTGGACCCCTCCCCCGAGGCGGTCCAGCTCCACGTCGGGGTGCTCCGGGGGGATCTGGGCGTCGACGAGTCCCTGCGGAGGGTCGTGGGCGGGAACGTCCTCGACGAGGAGCTCAAGGGCGCGCTGGGCGGGGCGCGGGGCGCCTCGCTCCGCTCGCTCGCCCTCTCCCGGATGGCGGGCTTCGCCGCCGGGGCCGACGACTACCGCCGGGCGTCGCGCCTGGCGGAGCTGGCCCTCGCGGAGGCCGGCGACGACCCGCCGGCGAGGGCCGAGGCGCTCGCCGCGATGGCCGTGATCGACATGAACCTCGGGCACCTGGAGGACTGCGAGCGCCGGGCCGACGAGGCCCTCGCGATCTTCGACCGGCTGGGCGACCGCCACGGCCGCGCCAGGATCCTCGACCTGCGGGCCATGATGACGTTCCTCGCCGGCCACATCCGGGCCGGCGTGGAGGCGTTCGGGGAGGTCGCCGACCTGTTCGAGGAGACCGGGGACCCCTTCCGCTCCATCACCCCCCGCTCCACCCGCGGTCACGGCCTCGTCCACATGGAGCGGGCCCGGGACGGCCTCGGGGAGATCGACCGCGCCCTCGAGATCGCCCGCGAGCTCCGGCACCGGGAGATGACCTGCTACTGCCTCTGGCACCGGAGCGAGGCCCTGGCCGCGCTCGGCAGGGGCGAGGAGGCGCTCGCGGACGCCGAGGCGAGCCTCCGGATCGCCCGGGAGCTCGGCCACCGGGAGTGGACGGCCGCGGCCCTCCGAGGGGTGGGGATCGCCCGGACGGCCCTGAAGGGCCCGGCTGCGGCCGAGGCCACGTTCCGCGAAGCGCTGGCGGCGGCGGAGGGGCTCCCGCTGTTCGCGTCGTGGGCGGCGGCGCGGCTCGCGCTCGCCCTCGTCGCCCGGGGCGAGCTGGAGGAGGCCGAACGGATGGCGGAGGCGGCGCTGGCCGGACGGCTGCCGCACGCCCTGTTCGAGGCCCGGCTGGCCCAGGCGGAGGTGCTCGTGGCGCGGGGAGCCCCGGAGGCCGAGGCCATCATCCGTCGGTCGCTGGAGACGGCCGTGGAGGAGGGCCACCTCGTCAGCGCTCGCCGGCTCACCGAGCTGCTGGAGGCGGCTCCCCGGGCCGGACGCCGGAGGGCGTAGCCGGACCCGGTTCCCCGTCGGGGCGGGCGGATTCGAACCGCCGACCTCCTGCTCCCAAAGCGGTCCCACGGCCGGAACGTCACCGCAGGTCGGAGGCATCGTCCCAGGTCAGGGGCGATACAGGATGGACGTGGTGGACCCCAGTAGAAGAGTGTTTGCGCAACGTTCGCGCAACGTAGGTCGGGCAAGAGGTCACGCGCGGCCGCGGCGCTCGATCCGCTCCACGCGCTGGCGGAGCGCCTGCCGGGACAGGCCGAGCTCCCGCGCGCAGGCGGAGATGCCGAGGGAGCGGACCTCCGCGGCGAAGGCCCGCTGGGCCTCCTCGAGGCGCGCCCGGGCCCGCTCGCGGGCCGCCGCGGCCCGATGGAGGCGCCGGCGCTCGGAGGGCATCAGGCGGTCGGGTCGGGGGCCCGGCATGCCCGTAGCGTCCACGAGCCCGGGGAGCGGTTCAACCATCGCCCGCCGTCATACCCAACTTGACAACGTTGGTGGGCTCCATGTGGGCGCCCATCGGACCCTCGGGAGGTGCGCCATGGCGGTCAGGATCAACGGCTACGCGGGCAGGCTCCGGGTGCAGGCTCCGGTCCGGAGAGCGAGATCCTCGAGCGCGTGCGCGAGGCCTACGACCCGGGCCGGCACCCGTTCTTCGGCCTGCTCCGGCCGCTGTTCGCCGAGGGGGACTTCGCGACCCTCGTCGAGTACGCGCGCTGGATGCTCGACCT
>BEHO01000071.1 GCA_002898915.1 bacterium HR12 | reverse complement strand
GTGCGGGCGCCGGCCGACGGCCCACGCCCCAGCGCGGCGAAGCCGACGGCCCCGACGAGGACGATGATGCCCACGACGAGCGCGCCCCATGTCGTGCGGCGTCGAGGATGCGGACCGCGCCGGCCCCGGGACGGGGTCGCGGGGGGCGGTGGGGGCGGAGGGAGGTCTGGGATCGGCCGTCCGTCCACCTCATCCACCTCCTGCTCCCTCGTCAGGGGCTCGCTCCTCAAGCGTCGGCCGAGCCGCACCCTACCGCGGGCCGGGCGCGCGTTCACCCTCCGGTCCGCTCCCCGACACGTTGCGTTCCATCGAACCCGACTATGATGCGAGGCGTGCCGGAGCCGTCGGACATCGTCGGGATCGGCCTGGCGGGCGGTCAAGGTGTTCGCGCCCGCCCGCTCACGCTGAAAGCGCCGGGGTACCTGCGGTCGAAGGCGGCCATGTCGTTCCTCGGCCGCCGGCTGATCCGGTGGGTGATCCAGATCCTCTCGAGCGAGGGCATCCAGCGCTACTACGTGATCGCCCACGGGAAGGAGAACCGCTACCAGATCAAGGTCATGATCGGGTACGGCGAGGCCTTCGGCGTGGAGGTCATGTACTCGCCGGTGAAGTTCGATCCGCTCTCCACGGGCAGCGCGGACTCGACGCTCCGGATGCTGGAGTACTGGGACCTGACGGAGCACGCGCTCGTGTTCCCCACGGACTCCATCATCGACTTCGATCTCGCGCCGATGCTGAAGCTCCACCTCGACAGCGGGGCGATCGCGACGATCGCGGCCATGACCCGCGAGCCGGACGAGGTGGCGGAGAAGTACGGGGTGATGCTCGCCGACGACGAGGGCCGGGTCACGGAGTTCGTGGAGAAGCCGACCCTCGCGGAGCTCCGGGCCCACTTCCGGGCCGAGACCGACGAGGAGTTCCGCCGTCTGCCGCTGATGACCAACGCCGGCTTCTACCTGATCGACACGGCCCGGCTCCGCGAGATCGCCACCCACCCCGAGATCGACGAGCTGCGCCGCACCCGCCTGGACTTCGGCAAGGACCTGCTCCCCTGGCTCGTCGGGAACGGCTACCGGGTGATGGTGCACCCGGTGCGGCGGATCGGCGACCTCGGGAACGTGCGCGACTACATCGACACGATGGTCGAGGCGCTGCGGGGGAACTTCGAGTCCGTCGACCGCCTCCTGGGCCCGCCGATCGATCCCGAGCAGCACGTGTGGATCGCGCCCGAGTCGCTCGAGATGCGGGACTCGACGAGCGGGATGACGCTCGCCGAGAAGATCGCGGAGGGGCACGTGAAGATCGGACCCGCCGTCCGGATCGGCCGGTACTGCGAGATCCACCCGGGGGTGACGATCCGGGAGTCGAACCTGGACGACGACATCGAGGTCCACCGGGACACCGTGATCGAGCGCTCGCAGATCCGGGACGGCGCGATCATCGGGCCGAGCGCGCGTCTGTACGAGGCGGTCGTCGGCTCGATGAGCGAGATCCGCTCCGAGCCGTTCAACCCCACGACGATCGAGGGGTGCGTGGCGCTCGGGGACGAGGTGACCGTGTACCCGGGGGTGCACCTGGCCGACGGCGTCTCCGTCTACCCACGGCTGAAGCTGCCCTCGGGGATCGAGATCCCACCCGGGGTGGAGGTCACCGGACCCGCGGACGTCCTCCGCTACCTGTAGCGACCCGGAGCGGCCGCGTCGGGTAAGGTCGGGGATCGATGCGCGTCGGGCTCGCGTTGCCGCACTACGACTTCTCGCTGCCGGACGGCGGGCCGGTCTCCTTCGAGCGCGTCGCGGAGATCGCGGTCCGGGCCGAGCGCCTGGGGTTCGACTCCGTGTGGGTGAGCGACCACTTCTTCACCTCCCTCGAGCGGTACGGGGGACCGGCCGCCCCCCAGGGCTCGCTCGAGCCCCTCGCCACCCTCGCGGGGCTCGCCGTGCGGACCGAGCGGGTCCGCCTCGGCACGCTGGTGCTCTCGGCCTCCTTCCGTCACCCGGCGATCCTCGCCAAGTCCGCGACCGCCATCGACCTCCTCTCCGGGGGGCGGCTGGACCTCGGCCTCGGCGCCGGGTGGTACGAGCGCGAGTTCGAGGCCTTCGGGTACCGCTTCGGCCCCGTGGGCGAGCGCTTCGCCCTCCTCGAGGAGGTGCTCGAGGTGCTCGTGCGGCTGCTGCCCGGCGGCCCCGCCAGCTACGAGGGGGAGCGCTTCCGGCTCCACGAGGCGTTCAACCACCCGCCGCCCGCGCAGGAGCCCCGCCCGCCGATCTGGGTGGGCGGCAAGGGAGGGCCGCGGCTGCTCCGCCTGGCCGCCCGGCTCGCCGACGGGTGGAACACGGCCTGGCGCTGGACCCCCGAGGCCTACGCCGAGCGGGTCGCCGCGGCCCGCGCGGCGTGCGAGCGGGTGGGCCGCGACCCCGGCACGCTCCGGCTCTCGCTCGGGCTGTTCACGGTGCTCGGGGAGGACGAGCGGGACCTACGGCGCCGGTACGCGGCGATGGCCGAGCGCCTGCCGACGGGGGTGGCCGACGCGATGCCCCTCGAGCTCCTGCGGCGCGAGTGCCTGGCCGGCACGCCCGGGGAGGCCCTGGAGCGCCTCGCGCGCTTCGCGGAGCTCGGCGTGGAGGAGCTCGTCGTCTCGCCCGCGCCGATCTGGTTCTCGCTGCCCGATCCGTCGATGCTGGAGCTCGTGGCCGAGGCCGTGATCCCCGGCGCACACGCCCTGTGATGGACGCCCTGGAGGCCGCCGTGACCGTCCTCCGCGAGGAGGGGAAGCCCCTGCACTGGACGAGGATCCAGGACCTCGCGCTCCGGCGTGGCTACCTCGACCCGTTCGAGACGCCCGACGTCCGGAAAGAGCTCCTCGCGGCCCTCGCGCGCGGGGTGCGGGAGGGGCGGCTCGTCAAGGTCGCGACGGGGGTGTACCGGCTCGCCTGACCGGTCGGCGGGATCCGTCCGGCGCGAAGGAGCGGACCTGGGTCCCCCGCGCGGTCAGCGGTAGGTGATCCGGGAGTAGCGTTCGAGCTTCTCGAACCGGTGCTCGGCTTCGATCCAGCGGACGGTGCCGGTGCGCGAGCGCATCACGAGGGACCACGTCGTGGCCCCGTCCGGCCAGTACTTGACGCCCCGGAGCAGCCACCCGCTCGTGATGCCGGTGGCGGCGAAGAACACGTCGTCCCCGGCGACGAGGTCGTCGGTGGTGAGCACCCGGTCGAGGTCGAAGCCGGCGTCGACGAGCTTGGCGCGCTCCTCGTCGTTCCGCGGGTACAGGCGGCCCTGGATCGCGCCCCCCAGGCACTTCAGGGCGGCGGCGGCGATGACGCCCTCGGGGGTGCCCCCGATGCCGAGGAGGAGGTCGATGCCGGAGCGACGGGTGATCGCGGTGGCGATGGCGCCGGCCACGTCGCCGTCGGTGATGAGGAACACCTTGGCCCCGACCTCGCGGACCGCGCGGATGATGTCGGCGTGCCGGTCCCGGTCGAGGATGGTGACGGCCACCTCCTCGACGCGCTTGCCCTTGGCCTTGGCGACCCGGCGCACGTTCTCCTCGGGCGGCGCGGTGACGTCGATCGCGTCCGCCGCCTCCGGTCCGGTCGCCACCTTCTCCATGTAGACGGCGGCGCCGGGGAAGAACATCGAGCCCCGCTCGGCGAGGGCGATGACCGAGAGCGCGTTCGGCTGCCCGACCGAGGTGAGGCGGGTGCCGTCGATGGGGTCCACCGCCACGTCCACCGCGGGGCCGGTGCCGTTCCCCACGGCCTCACCGTTGTAGAGCATCGGGGCCTCGTCCTTCTCGCCCTCGCCGATCACGACGACGCCCTGCATCGCCACCGTGTCGATCATCAGGCGCATCGCGTCGACCGCGGCCTGGTCGGCCGCCGTCTTGTCGCCGCGCCCGATCCACCGACCGGCGGCGAGGGCCGCCGCCTCGGTCACGCGGACGAGCTCGATCGCCAGGTTCCGGTCCGGTCGCTGCTCCTCGGCCACGGTCCCCGTTCCCTCCCGTCTCCGGTACGGCCACCCATCCTAGCCGCCCAGCGGGTCCGGATGGACCCTCCCGCGGATCCGTGGGGCCTGCGTCTCCGCGGACGATCGCGCTCCCGGGGCCCGTGGAGGCGGCCGCGGGACTCCGGGTGGGCCTCCGGTAGGGCTCAGTCCCGTCCCTCGAGGAGCGGAGGGGCGAGCCCTCGGTCCGCGTACCACGCGAGCGCGCGGCGCACCGTCTCCTCCATGGGGGTGTAGCGGAGCCCGGGCTCCCGCTCGGCCCGGGACCCGTCGTACCGGTGGCCGTGGAGGAGCGTCCGGACCGCCTCCCGGCAGAGGGGGAGCTCGCGGCGGGTGAGCCGCCCGGCGGCCTCGAAGACCTCCCCGGCGGCGCGGGCCGTCCAGCGCGGGACGAACCGGACCCGTCGCGGCTCGCCGGTGAGGCGGCGGAGCAGGGAGACCGCCTCGCGCGTCGAGATCGTGAACCCGTTCAGCAGGTACCGCTCGCCCGTCCCGCCGCGCTCGCAGGCGAGGACGTGGCCCTCGGCGCAGTCCCGGACGTCCACGATGGAGACGTGGGTGTCGACGAGGATGGGCAGCCGGCCGTTCACGAGGTCGAGGAGGAGGCGGGCCGAGCCGCGGACGCGCCCCGGCCCCTGGACCGAGGAGGGGTTCACGCACACCACGTCGACCCCGAGCCGCGCGGACCACTCGAGGACCCGCCGCTCGGCCAGGTGCTTCGACCGCTCGTAGCGCGAGAGGTACCAGCCGCGGTGCGGGGAGTCCTCGCGCCCGACCGTCCCGGGGGCCTCGCCGATCGCCGCCGCCGACGACGTGTGGACCAGGCGGCGGACGCCCGTGGCGACGGCGGCGCGGACGACGTTGCCGGAGCCCTCGATGTTCACGCGGTCCATCGGCCTCGGATCGCGCACGCACATCGCGTTCACGCCGGCCGCGTGGTAGACGACCTCGCACCCGCGCATCGCCTCCACGAGGGAGGGGAGATCGAGGACGTCCCCCCGGACCGGCGTCGCGCCCCGGGCGGCGACCGCCCGGGCGGCCTCCTCGGTGCGGGCGAGGGCGCGGACCTCGAGGCCGGCGGCGAGGAGGCGCTCGAGCAGGGCGCCGCCCACGAACCCGGAGCCGCCGGTGACGAGGACCGGTCCGGCCACGTCCTCAGCGCCTCGCCCTCGAGCGCGGTAGGGCCACGGCGAAGCGCGCCAGGTACTCGAGGGCCGAGGCGATCGTGACCGCCGCGGCCGCGAGCATCGCCCACTGGTCGAGGTAGAGGGGTCCGAGGGGCCGGAGGGGGCGCCAGATCGCGAGCGGGATCGCGACGAACTGCACGTTCGCCTTGAGCTTGCCCCAGATCGACGGCTTCATGACCTCGCCGCCGGCGGCGACGACCCCCCGCAGGCCGAGGATGAGGAGCTCGCGCCCCACGATGATGAAGGCGATCCAGGGGGAGGCGCGCCCCACGGCCACGAGGGCGACGAGCGCGCCGGAGACGAGGAGCTTGTCGGCCGTGGTGTCGAGGAAGTTCCCGAGCACCGTCGCGCGCTTCCACCGCCGGGCCAGGTAACCGTCGAAGAAGTCGGTGACGGCCGCGAAGGCGAAGAGCCAGCCGGCGAGGGCCGTCGCGAGCTCGCCCCGATCGAGGACGAGCCACATGATCACCGGGACGAGGACGACCCGCAGGTACGTGATCCCCTCCAGGGCGATGGCGGCGCGACGGTCGGCGGCTTCGCTCACGGGCGCTCGGCTCGCATCCTACCGAGGGGGAGCGCCGACGCTCAGGGTCGGTCGCCGAGCTCCGTCGCGAGGAGGTCCCGCACGGCGGTCGCGGTCGGGAGCTCCAGGGCCCGGACGGCGAGCTCCCGCGCCCGAGCGAGATCGGTGGCGCGGACGGCGCGCTTGACCGCCGGGATCGCGGGGGGGTTCATCGAGAGCTCCCGCACGCCGAGGCCGAGGAGGACCGGCGTCGCCAGGGGATCCCCGGCGACCTCGCCGCACACGCCGACCCACCGCCCGTGCGCCGCCCCCGCGTCGCAGGTGGCGGCGACGAGGCGGAGCACGGCCGGGTGCAGCGCGTCGGAGAGGGCCGCCACGCGCTCGTTCCCCCGATCGACGGCGAGCGCGTACTGGGTGAGGTCGTTCGTCCCGACGGAGAGGAAGTCCACCTCCGGCGCGAGCGCGTGCGCGAGGAGCGCGGCGGCGGGCACCTCGACCATGATCCCCACCTCCAGGGCCTCGGGGATGGGGCGCCCGAGCTCCTCGGCGGCGGCGCGCAGGTGCTCGCGGGCGGCGCGGA
>BEHO01000070.1 GCA_002898915.1 bacterium HR12 | reverse complement strand
CGGCGGCCCCGCCGTCGTGGAGGTGCGGCGCCACAACGCCGCCTTCTGCCGGGACTGCTTCGTCCGCCACGTCCAGGAGCAGGTCCGGCGGGCCATCGAGGGGTTCGACATGTTCTCCCACGAGGATCGGATCCTCGTGGCGGTCTCGGGCGGCAAGGACTCGCTCGCGCTGTGGGACGTGCTGCTCGAGCTGGGGTACACGGCCGCCGGGCTCTACGTGGGGCTCGGCATCGGGGGGTACTCGGCCCGCTCCGCGGAGGTGGTCCGGGCCTTCGCCGCGTCCCGCGGGGCGCGGCTCATCGAGGTCGACCTGGCTCGGGAGTACGGGTTCGACATCCCCACGGCCGGGCGCCGGGGCGGGCGCTCCAGCTGCTCGGTCTGCGGGCTGTCCAAGCGCTACGTCTTCAACCGGGCGGCGATCGAGCACGGGTTCGACGTCGTCGCCACCGGGCACAACCTGGACGACGAGGCGGCGACGCTCCTCGGCAACACGCTGCGGTGGCAGACCGATTACATCGCCCGCCAGTCCCCCGTCCTCCCGGCCGAGGACGGGCTGCTGCGCAAGGTGAAGCCGCTCTACCGGCTCTCCGAGCTGGAGACGGCGGCCTACGCGTTCCTGCGGGGGATCGAGTACGTGGTCGAGGAGTGCCCCCTCGTCGCCGGGAACACCCAGCTCCGGTACAAGGAGGCCCTGAACCTCCTCGAGGCGACCTCGCCGGGGACGAAGGCCCAGTTCTTCCTGTCCTTCCTGGACCGGGCGGCGCCGCTGTTCGCGCGCCAGGACGAGGTGGAGCTCCGGCCGTGCGAGCGCTGCGGGCAGCCCACGACGGGCCGCTTCTGCGCCTTCTGCCGCACCCGGGCGCAGATCCTCGGGGAACGGCTCGCGCCGGCCGTCTCGGACCGCGAGGTGGCGGCCGAGGCCTCCGAGGAGGTCCTGCCAGCCGAGATCCACGGCGGGGGCGCCCGGTGAGCCGGCCCTTCGAGCCCGGCGAGCGGGTGCTGCTGATCGACCGCCGAGGGCGTCACTACCTCGTGCGGCTCGAGCGCGGCGGGACCTGGCACTCGCACGGCGGCGCGCTGCCCCACGACCTCATCCTGGGCTCGCCGGAGGGGGTGACGGTGCACGCGACGGGGGGCATGGCCTTCCGGTGCTTCCGGCCCCGGATGGCCGACTTCGTGCTGAAGATGCCCCGTGGGGCCCAGGTCGTGTACCCGAAGGACGTCGGGGCCATCCTCGTGGAGGCGGACGTCTTCCCGGGAGCCCGGGTGCTCGAGGCCGGGACCGGTTCGGGTTCGCTCACGCTCGCGCTGTGCCGGGCCGTGGGCCCCGAGGGACGGGTCGTCTCCTACGAGCTCCGCCCCGACTTCCGCGCGACCGCCGCGCGGAACCTCGAGGCGTTCTTGGGGAAGGTGCCCGGGTGGTGCGAGCTCCGGCAGGGGGACGTGCGGGAGGTGGCCGGGACCGGCGAGCGGTTCGATCGCGTCTGTCTCGACCTGCCGGAGCCCTGGGACGTCCTGCCGGCCCTGGAGATCGCCCTGGAGCCGGGCGGGGTGCTGTGCGCGTACCTGCCGACCACCCCTCAGATCCAGGAGCTCGTGCTGGCGTTGCCCCAGCACGGGTTCGAGCACCTCGAGACCCTCGAGCTCCTCCGCCGGTCCTGGCACGTCACGGCCCGCAGCGTCCGGCCCGACCACCGGATGGTGGGGCACACCGGCTTCCTCACGCTCGCTCGCCGGCTCGTCCCTCAAGCCGGGCCGACCGAGGTCGATGGGGAAGACGTATAGCGAGAGGAAGCGGGTCGGAAGCGCTCGGATGTCCAGCGGGTCCGGCGTATACTGCTAGGTTCCCGGGAGGTGGTCCACATGGCCGAGCCCGACCCTCAGGAGCAGCGGGAGCGGCACGAGAAGCAGATCCACGAGCTCGAGCTCCAGGTTCGGTTCCTGGAGGACGAGGTCGCGCTGTTGCGCCGGCGCCTCACGAACGCGCCTCGGCAGGTGAAGATCCTCGAGGAGAAGCTCCTCGAGGCCAAGAGCGAGCTGTCGCGCGCCCTGGCCCAGAACGAGAAGCTGGTGGCCGCGCTGAAGGCCGAGCGCGAGCGGATCGAGGCCCTCCGGGAGGAGGTCGAGAAGCTGAGCCAGCCCCCGGCCTCGTTCGGGGTGTTCCTCGGCCGGAACGAGGACGGGACGGCCGACGTGTTCACCGCCGGGCGGAAGATGCGCGTGAACGTGTCGCCGGACCTCGACCCGGACCGCCTGGTTCGCGGCAGCGAGGTCATCCTGAACGAGGCGTTGAACGTGGTCGAGGTGCTGGAGCCCGACCGCGCCGGCGAGGTCATGCACGTCAAGGACCGCCTCGACGACGACCGGGTGATCGTCGTGGGCCGGGCGGACGAGGAGATCGTGGTCACCCTCGCGGCCAGGCTGCGCACGGACGACCAGATCCGGGCGGGGGACCCGCTCCTCGTGGACCCACGGTCCCAGGTCGCCCTGGAGAAGCTCCCCAAGGAGGAGGTCGAGGAGCTGGTCCTGGAGGAGATCCCCGACGTCTCCTACGAGGACATCGGGGGGCTGGAGGCGCAGATCGAGGCGATCCGGGACGCCGTCGAGCTGCCGTTCCTCTACGCCGAGCTGTTCCAGGAGCACCAGCTCGAGGCGCCGAAGGGGGTGCTCCTCTACGGCCCTCCGGGATGCGGCAAGACCCTGATCGCCAAGGCGGTGGCGAAGTCCCTCGCGGACAAGGTGCGGGAGCGCACCGGCCGCCAGGACGCCCACTCGTACTTCCTCAACATCAAGGGGCCGGAGCTGCTGAACAAGTACGTCGGTGAGACGGAGCGGCAGATCCGGCAGATCTTCCAGCGGGCCAAGGAGCGCTCGCGGGAGGGGCTCCCGGTCATCGTGTTCTTCGACGAGATGGACTCCATCTTCCGGACGCGAGGGTCGGGGATCTCGAGCGACGTCGAGTCGACGATCGTGCCGCAGCTCCTCTCGGAGCTCGACGGCGTCGAGACCCTGAAGAACGTGATCGTGATCGGCGCCTCGAACCGGGAGGATCTCATCGACCCGGCGATCCTGCGGCCGGGCCGCCTGGACGTGAAGATCAAGATCGAGCGGCCGAACGCCGCGCAGGCCGCGGACATCATGTCCAAGTACCTGAACGAGCGCGTCCCGATCCACCCCGAGGAGATCCGGCGGGCCGGCGGCGACGTGAAGGCCGCCGTGGCGCGCATGATCCAGCAGACGATCGACCGCATGTACGCGACGACGGACGAGAACCGGTTCCTCGAGGTCACGTACGCGAGCGGCGATCGCGAGATCCTCTACTTCAAGGACTTCAACTCGGGGGCGATGATCGAGAACATCGTGCGCCGGGCGAAGAAGGAGGCGATCAAGCGCTTCCTCTCGACCGGGGAGAAGGGCATCCGCTCCGAGGACCTCTTCCGCGCCATCCGGGAGGAGTTCAAGGAGAACGAGGACCTGCCGAACACCACGAACCCGGACGACTGGGCGCGGATCTCCGGCAAGAAGGGCGAGCGGATCGTCTACGTGCGCACGCTCCTCGGGGACGGGCCCGAGGCGCAGGGCCGTCAGGTCGAGCGCATCAGCGCCGGCCAGTACCTGTAGGCGGTCTCGGCGTCGATGGCGATCCCCAAGGTCATCGGGACCGAGACCGAGTACGGCATCGCCGCGGCCGGCGTCGCGGACTTCAACCCGGTCCTGGCGTCGTCCCAGCTCATCGCCACGTTCGCCGGAGCCCTGCGCCGGATCCGGTGGGACTACGAGCAGGAGTCGCCGCTGCGGGACGCCCGGGGGTTCGAACCGGTGCAGGTCCGCGAGCCGGCCGAGGAGGACGTCGGTCTGGCCAACGTCATCCTGCCGAACGGCGCCCGGTACTACGTGGACCACGCGCACCCCGAGTACTCGACGCCCGAGTGCGCGAGCGCCCGGGAGCTCGTGGTCCACGACAAGGCGGGGGAGCGGATCCTGGAGCGGTCCCTCCAGGAGTTCCACGCCGCCATGCCCGAGGGCTACCGCCTGCAGATCTACAAGAACAACAGCGACGGGAAGGGGAACTCGTACGGGACCCACGAGAACTACCTCGTGGACCGCGCGACGCCCTTCTCGGCGATCGTGCGAGACCTCACGCCGTTCTTCGTGACCCGGCAGGTGTTCACGGGGGCCGGGAAGCTCGGAGGGGAGGCGCCGTGGGACGAGCGAGGCCGCCACCGCTACCAGCTGTCCCAGCGCGCCGACTTCTTCGAGGCCGAGGTGGGGCTGGAGACCACGCTGAAGCGGCCGATCATCAACACCCGCGACGAGCCCCACGCCGATCCCGAGAAGTACCGCCGCCTCCACGTCATCGTGGGCGACGCGAACCTCTGCGAGGTCGCCACGTTCCTCAAGGTGGGCACGACGGCGCTCGTGCTGAAGATGATCGAGGACGAGTACCTCCCCGACCTCTCCCTCGCGAACCCGGTGGCGGCGCTGCACGAGGTCTCCCGGGACATCACCTGTACGCGGGAGATCACCCTGGCCGACGGGCGTCGGATGACGGCCGTCCAGGTCCAGTGGGAGTACTTCGAGCGGGCGGCGAAGTACGTGGAGCAGGAGGATCCCGGGCCCGAGAACGAGGAGATCCTCCGGCGGTGGGAGGAGGTCCTCACCGGCCTGGAGGCGGACCCCCTGTCCCTGCACCGCCAGCTCGACTGGGTGGCGAAGTACCGGCTGCTCGAGGCCTACCGGGAACGCGACGGCCTGGAGTGGTCGGACCCGAAGCTGCGGCTCATCGACCTCCAGTACCACGACGTCCAGCGCGACCGGGGCCTCTACCACCGCCTCGCCGCCGCGGGGAAGGTGGAGCGCCTGGTGACGGACGCGGAGATCGACCGCGCCGTGCTGGAGCCGCCGGAGGACACCCGGGCCTACTTCCGCGGCCGATGCGTCGAGCGGTTCCGCGAGCACATCGCGGCCGCCTCCTGGGATTCCATCATCTTCGACGTCGGCCGCGAGGCGCTCCAGCGGGTGCCGATGCGGGAACCGCTCCGGGGGACCCGTCGCCACGTCGGGGACCTGCTCGACCGGGCGCCCGACCCCGCGACCCTCCTCGAGCTCCTGAGCTCATGAGGGCCCGCGGGTAGGATATGGGGGCGAGGAGGGAACCGTGCCGAAGGAGCAGGAGCAGAAGCGGATCCAGCGCCGTGAGCACGGCGCCGGTGCGGGCGAGGACGCCGGCCAGGTCAGGGCGTCCGAGCGTGCCGAGAAGCTGAAGGAAGAGATGGACGAGATCCTCGACGAGATCGACGCCGTGCTGGAGGAGAACGCCGAGGAGTTCGTCAAGAGCTACGTGCAGAAGGGCGGACAGTGATCGGGTTGCCCGCGGCGTCGCCGCTGGGCGGCGACGGCACCATCGGCATCGATCCGAGCTTCACCCAGCTGCTGGCCCGGCTCCGGCCCGAGGCCCTGCCGACCTCGCCGATCGGCGGAGGCTCGCTGGAGCTGCCGCATGGGACGACGGTGCTGGGGTTGAAGTTCGCGGACGGGGTGGTCATGGCCGGGGACCGGCGGTCGACCGCCGGGAACCTCATCGCCGACGCCAAGATCCGCAAGGTCTTCCCGGCCGACGAGCTGTCGGCCATCGCCATCGCGGGCGTCGCCGGACAGGCCGAGGAGATCGTCAAGCTGTTCCAGCTCGAGCTCGAGCACTACGAGAAGATCACCGGGGACCGGCTCTCGCTGGAGGGCAAGGCGAACCGCCTCGCGCAGATGATCCGCGGCAACCTGCCGGCGGCGATGCAGGGGCTCGTGGTCGTGCCGCTCTTCGGCGGGTACGACGAGCGTCGAGGGGAGGGTCGGATCTTCTACTACGACGCCACCGGCGGTCGCTGGGAGGAGGACGACTTCCAGACGACCGGGTCCGGCGGGCTCCCCGCCCGGAACTCCCTCAAGAAGCGCTGGCGTCCCGGCCTGTCGCGGGAGGAGGCGATCCGGGTGGCGGTGGAAGCCCTCATCGACGCCTCGGAGGACGACACGGCGACCGGGGGTCCCGACATCGTCCGCGGGATCCTCCCGAACGTCGTCGTCATCACCGCCGAGGGCGCACGGGACGTCCCCGACGAGGAGGTCGCCGCCGCGGTCCGAGCGGTGCAGGAGTAGCGGGCCCGATGAGCTTCATGCCGTACGTGCCCCCCGAGCAGCTGATGAAGGACCGCTCGGAGTTCTCCCGCAAGGGCATCGCCCGGGGCAAGTCGGTCGTCGGCCTGGAGTGCGCGATCGGGGTGGTGTTCGTCGCCGAGAACCCCAGCGCCACCCTCCACAAGATCAGCGAGATCTACGACCGGATCGCCTTCGCCGGCGTG
>BEHO01000069.1 GCA_002898915.1 bacterium HR12 | reverse complement strand
CCTCGCGGTCGAGGGAGGGCCAGATGTGCGTGAGGACCAGGCGCCCCACCCCGGCCCTGGCGGCGTGCTCCCCTGCCTGGCGGGCCGACAGGTGGAACGGCAGCGGCTCCTGGTCGTCCTGCAGGGTCGCCTCGGAGAGCAGCACCTCCGCGCCGGCCGCCAGCCGGACGACCGCGTCCGTGGGCCCGGTGTCCCCGGTGTAGGCCAGGGTGGCGCCACCGGCCTCGATGCGGAACCCCAGCGCGGGGAGGCCGAGATGCTCCATGAGCTCGGTCCGGACCCGGAACGGCCCCACCTCGAAGCCCTCCCCCGGCCGGACCTCGCGGAAGGCGAAGGCCGTGCGCATCGCCTCCCGACCCTGCTCGGAGACCAGCCCCTCGAGTTTCCCGGGGAACGCGATGGGCACGAACACCGGCAGACCCGGTTCGCCGAGCCCCCCGTAGTGGCGCGCGTAGAACGTCGGGTACAGGTCCACGAAGTGGTCGGGGTGCTCGTGGCTGATGACGATGGCGTGGATCTCCGGGATGCGGACGTGTCGCTGGAGGTTCGCGAGCGTCCCCGTCCCCGCATCCAGGTACACGTTGAAGCCCTCGTGCCGCAGGAGGTAGCCGCTCGTCGCGCTCCCATCCGTGGGCCAGGTGCCGCTCGCGCCGAGGACCGTCAGCTCCATCACACCTCCACCCTGCGCACGTGCAGGTCCCCGATCTCGGGCCCCAGGAACCGTCTGGCGAGGGCCTGGAACCGCTCCGGGTCCCCGGTGCACCGGAACTCGTGCACCGGCGGACCGGCGTCCTCGTCGCGGGCGAGCCCCTCGCGCAGCAGCGTAGCGTACACGTCCTTCGCGGTCTCCTCCGCGGATGAGACGAGCACCACCTCGGGCCCCATCTCCAGCTGGAGCAGGCCCGAGAGGAGCGGGTAATGGGTGCAGCCGAGGATGAGCGTGTCGACGCCCGCCGCCTTGAGCGGCGCGAGGTACGCGGCGGCGGCGCACCGGAGCTCCTCCGAGGTGGTGTCGCCCCGCTCCACGTGCTCCACGAAGACCGGACAGGCCGCGGTGTGCAGCTCGGCCTCGGACCCCACGGCCCGCTGGTACGCGCCGGTGGCGATGGTGGCCTCCGTGCCGATCACGCCGATCACGCCGTTGCGGGTCGCCCGCAGGGCGGCCCGCACCCCCGGGTTGATGACGCCGATGACGGGCACGCCGTGGGCCGCCGCGATGTCGCCGATCGCGGAGACCTCGATCGAGTTGCACGCCACGACGAGGAGCTTCACGCCGCGTCGCACCAGGTACGCCGCGATCTCCAGGCCGTAGCGCCGGATCTCCTCCACCGGCTTCGGGCCGTAGGGGAACCGCGCGGAGTCGCCCACGTAGAGGATCGACTCATGCGGCAGGAGGTCGACGATCGCGCGGACCACCGTGAGGCCGCCCACGCCGGAGTCGAACACCCCGATCGGCCGGTCGTCAGCCACCCGCTACCACCACAGCGAGGCCTCGACCCCCTTCTCGGCCCGCTCGATGTCCGGGGCCCAGGCCTGCGTGGAGAGGTACTTCCACCCACCGTCGGCGAGCAGGCAGACGATGTCGCCCTCCTCGATCTCCCGCGCGATCCGCTGGGCGACGTGGACGACGGCGCCGGAGGAGATCCCGGCGAAGATCCCCTCCTTGGCCGTGAGCTCCCGGGTCGCGCGCAGCGCCTCCGAGGAGCTCACCAGGAACTTCCGGTCCACGACCGAGGGGTCGAAGATCGGCGGGATGAACCCCTCGTCGAGCGAGCGGAGCCCGTACACGAGCTCGCCGAGCTCCGGCTCGGCCGCCACGATCTGGATGTTCGGGTTGTGCCGATGCAGCGCGCGCCCGTTGCCGGTGAGCGTCCCCCCCGTCCCGAGGCCGGCGACGAAGTGGGTGAGCTCCGGGAGGTCCTGGATGATCTCGACGGCGGTTCCCTCCTCGTGCGCGAGGGGGTTGTTGGGGTTCCCGTACTGGAACGGCATGTAGTACCGCGGGTCCTTCGCCAGGGCCCGCGCTACCTCGATCGAGCCGTTCGTGCCCCGGTCCCCCGGCGAGTACACGATCTCCGCCCCGAACAGCTCGAGCAGCCGGATCCGCTCCTCGCTCGCGTTGTCGGGGATCACCACGGTCAGGCGGTAGCCCTTCAGCCGGCAGACCATGGCGAGGGAGATCCCGGTGTTGCCCGAGGAGGGCTCGAGGACGATCCGGTCCTTCGTGAGCTCGCCCGAGGCCTCGGCGGCCTCGATCATGCGCTTGGCGATCCGGTCCTTCGTGGATCCCGTCGGGTTCGCGCCCTCGAGCTTCGCCCACAGGCGCACCCCCGGCTTGGGCGACATGCGGGGCATGCCCACGAGGGGCGTGTGGCCGATGGAGTCGAGGATGTCCGCGTACCGCACGGGCCCTTCGCCATCCCCCTAACCGCCCGCCACCGCGGGCAGGATGCTGACCGTGTCGCCCTCCGCGACCGGGGTCTCGAGTGACCCCAGGTACCGGACGTCCTCGTCGTTCAGGTAGACGTTGATGAAGCGATGGAGCCCGCCGTCCTCGGTCAGCACGTTCTTCGTGATGCCGGGGTACGAGCGCTCGAGGTCCTCCAGCACCTCACGCAACGTCGACCCCTGCGCGGTCACGCGCGCGGCGCCCCCCGCGTGCTTGCGGAGGATCGTCGGGAGCTTCACGTTCACGGCCACGGGTCTCGCCCTCTCCTTCCTCACGTCTTCAGGTTCGGCTCGGGAGGCCGCAGAAGGCCTCGTAGTCGATGAGCTCGGTGATGGTCGGCTCCTTCCCGCAGACCGGGCAGTCCGCGTCCCAGCGCAGGCGGACGGTCTGGAACTCCATCCCGAGCGCGTCGAAGATGAGCAGACGCCCCTCGAGCGTCTGGCCCAGCCCGGTGATCAGCTTGATCGCCTCGGTCGCCTGGATGCAGCCGACGATGCCCGGCAGCACCCCGAAGACCCCGGCCTCGGCGCAGCTCGGGACCGTCCCCGGCGGGGGCGGCTGCGGGAACAGGCAGCGGTAGCAGGGCGTCTCCGGCCCCGGCATGAACACCGTGGCCTGCCCCTCGAACTGGTAGATCGAGCCGTACACGAGGGGCTTGCCGAGCATCTGCGTCGCGTCGTTCACGAGGTACCGGACGGGGAAGTTGTCGGTGCCGTCGACGACGATGTCCCACGGTTCGAGCACCTCGAGGGCGTTCGCGCTCGAGAGGAGCGTGTCGTACGTGACGACCTCGATGTTCGGGTTCAGGTCCAGGAGGGTGTCGCGCGCCGACTCCACCTTCGGGCGGCCCACGTCGCTCGTGCCGTGCACGATCTGCCGCTGGAGGTTGGTGAGGTCGACCTTGTCGAAGTCGACGAGCCCGATCGTGCCCACCCCCGCGGCCGCGAGGTACATCGAGATCGGCGAGCCCAGCCCGCCCGTGCCGACGACCAGGACCTTGGCGTCGAGCAGCTTGCGCTGCCCCTCGGCCCCGACGCCGGGCAGGATGATGTGGCGCGCGTAGCGCTGGACCTCCTCGACGGTGAACTCCCGGGTCATCCGATCTCCAGTTCCTCCTCGGTGACCTCGCCGTCGACGATCCGGAACGCTCGGAGCTCGGGGCGCTCCCGGTCCGACAGCGACATCACCAGGTAGTACGCATCAGGGTAGAAGGCGAGGCGCAGGTCCGTCTCGGACGGGTAGGCCTCGGAGTGGGTATGGGTGTGGAAGATCCCGAGCAGGTCCCAGCCCTCCTCGTCCATGAGGTCGAACACCCGGAGCTGCTCCTTGGGGTCCAGCCTGTACGAGACCGGGCTCGCGTCCAGGTTCCGCATCGCGAAGAAGCGCACCGGCACGCCGTCCCGGCCGGCCAGCAGCCCGCAGGCCTCGTTCGGGAACTCCCGGAGGCCGTGCTCCACCATCTCCCGATACAGGTCATCGGGGATCCGAAGCATCTGCATCTGCACCTGCGATAAACCCTACCAGCGCGGTGATATTCCGCTCACCCCGCCGGGCGACCCTCGATCACGATCCGACCGGGCTCCCCGGCGAACGTCTCGCCGACCCGAGCGTACGGCACGCGGCGGCGCTCGAGGGCGCGGGCCAGGCCGTCGGGATCCGCCGCGACGATCAGCAGCCCCCCGGACGTCTGGGCGTCGGCGAGCACCAGGAGCTCGGGCTCGGTGAGGCCCGGGGCCTCGAGGCGCGGCCGGACGTAGGCCAGGTTCCGCCGCGTCCCCCCCGGCACGACGCCCCGCCGTGCGAGCGCCAGCACGCCCGGCAGGAGCGGCACGGCGTCGGCGTCGACGCGGCCCGCCACCCCCGAGACCTCGAGCATCCGCGCGAGGTGCCCGAGGAGGCCGAACCCGGTCACGTCGGTCGCCGCCTCCGCTCCCGCCTCCACCATCGCCTCCGCCGCCCCCGCGTTGAGCGTGGTCATGAGCTCGACCGCGGCCCGCACCAGCTCGGGCGGGGCGACCCGCTCCTTGATGGCCGTCGAGACGATCCCCGTCCCGAGGGGCTTGGTGAGGAACAGGGCCGACCCCGGACGGGCCGTGGAGTTCCGCACGATCCGCTCCGGCTCGGCGAACCCGATCGCCACCATCCCGTACTTCGGCTCCGGGTCGGTGATGGTGTGGCCTCCGAGGACGAGCGCCCCCGCCGCCGTCGCCACATCGAGCCCCCCGCGCAGGACCTCGGCGAGCACGTCGAGGGGGAGCTCGTCGACGGGCCAGGAGACGACGTTCAGGGCGAGCTCGGGGCGCGCCCCCATCGCGTAGACGTCGCTGAAGGCGTTGGCGGCGGCGATCCGGCCCCAGTCGTAGGGGTCATCGACGATGGGCGTGAAGAAGTCCACCGTCGCCACGAGCGCCCGCCCCTCGGGCAGGCGGTAGACGGCGGCGTCGTCCCCGGTCTCCTGCGAGACCAGCACCGCCTCCGGCAGCGCCGGGGCGCCGATGAGGCTCAGGACCTGAGCCAGGTCGCTCGGACCGAGCTTGCACGCTCAGCCGGCGCCGTGGCTGAACCTCGTGAGTCGCACGTCCTCCCGCATCGCAGGGAGGATACGCCCCGCTCCCCCCTCAGCTCGGCCTCCCCGGCCGCACCGGCGCGGTCCCCATGGCGTGGTAGCCCCCGTCGACGTGGACGAGCTCCCCCGTGATCCCCCGCGCGAGGTCCGAGAGGAGGAACACGATGGCGTCGGCGACCGGCGACGCGTCGGTGACGTCCCATCCGAGCGGAGCCCGCGAGGCCCAGGCCTCCGCCAGCTCCTGGAACCCGGGGATCCCCTTGCCCGCGATCGTCCGGAGCGGACCCGCCGAGACCGTGTTCACCCGGATCCCGTCGGGTCCGAGGTCGCGGGCGAGGTAGCGCGTGACGGCCTCCAAGGCCGCCTTGGCCACCCCCATCCAGTCGTACACCGGCCAGGCCACGCGAGCGTCGAAGTCGAGCGAGACGATGGCCCCGCCCCGCTCCCGCATGAGCGGGTGCATCGCCTCCGCGAGGGTCTTCAGCGAGAAGGCGCTCACGTGGAGCGCGGTCTGCGCGCTGGCCCACGGGGTGTGGAGGAAGTTCCCGCCGAGCGCGTCCTGCGGCGCGAAGGCGATCGCGTGCAGGAACCCGTCGAGCCGCCCCCATCGACGCCCGAGCTCCTCCGCCACCGCCGCGACCTGGGCCTCGTCGGTGGCGTCCATCTCGAGCACGTCCACCGGGCGCGGCAGCCGCTTCGCGCTCTTCTCGGTCAGGCTCATCGCCCGCCCGAACGACGTGAGCACGATCTCGGCGCCGTGCTCCTGCGCCGCCCTCGCCGCGGCGTAGGCGATGCTCTCACGTGTGAGCACGCCGGTGATCAGCAGCCTCTTGCCCTCGAGCAGCATGCGACCTCCTCGTCCGACCCGGGCATGCTAGCCGGTCGGCGCGGGTCGGGAGGTTCTGCTTGAATCAGCGTCCGTGGATCTCCGCGCCCTCGCCACCTGCGACCTGCACCGCCACCTGGAGGGCGCGATGCGCCTCGCCACCATCCTGGACCTCTACCGGGAGGCCGGCGAGCCGCTCCCGGAGACCACCCCCGAGGAGCTCGCCCCCCGCGCCCAGGTGTTGCGGCCGATGGGCAGCCTGGAGGAGGCGCTCGAGGTCCTCGGGCTCGTCCAGGGGTCCTTCCGGAGCCTGGAGGCCGTTGAACGGATCTCGCGCGAGGCGGTGGAGGACCTGGCGGCCGACGGCGTGCGCCTCGCCGAGCTGCGGTTCTCGCCGGAGTTCTTCTTCTCCCCTGGCGGCCTGGACTGGGACGCCGCGATGGAGCGGGTCCTGGCCGGCGTGACGGAGACCGCCGAGCGCCTCGACGTCGCCGTCGGCCTGATCGCGATCT
>BEHO01000068.1 GCA_002898915.1 bacterium HR12 | reverse complement strand
TCCGGGGTTCTCGACATCATCGTCGTCGACTCGGTCGCGGCGCTCGTGCCGCGGGCGGAGATCGAGGGCGAGATGGGGGACTCGCACGTCGGCCTCCAGGCGCGGCTCATGTCCCAGGCCATGCGCAAGCTCGCCGGGTCCCTCTCGCGCTTCGAGACCACGGCGGTGTTCATCAACCAGCTGCGCGAGAAGATCGGGGTCATGTTCGGGAACCCCGAGACCACGCCGGGGGGACGCGCGTTGAAGTTCTACGCCTCGGTGCGCCTGGACGTCCGCAAGGTGGAGAACCTGAAGGACGGCGCGGACGTGATCGGCTCCCGTACGCGGGTGAAGGTCGTGAAGAACAAGGTCGCGCCACCGTTCCGGCAGTGCGAGTTCGACATCCTCTACGGGCAGGGCATCTCCAAGGAGGGCAGCCTCCTCGACGTCGGCGTCGACATGGAGATCATCCGCAAGAGCGGCGCCTGGTTCACCTACGAGGGGGAGCAGCTCGGGCAGGGCCGGGAGAACGCGCGGCAGTTCCTGGTCGAGCACCCGGAGATCGCGGCGGAGATCGAGCGCCGGGTCCGCCAGGCCGTGGGGCTCGCCACGTTCGGGCCCGAGGACGACGCGCCGGTCGTCGTGCCCGAGGCGACGGGGAAGCCGTCGTCCCGGAAGGGGACCGAGGAGCGTGAGGCGACCGGGGCGCCGGCCGGCTGAGTGGGGAAGGCGGCCGTGACCGGCCCCCGGCGTCCTCGCGAGCCCGCGCATCCGCTCGACTGCCACGAGCGCGCCCTCCGCCTGCTCGCGGCGCGGCCCCGCTCCCGGCGCGAACTGCGGGACCGGCTCCTCGCCGCCGGGTTCGACGCCGACCAGGTCGAGGAGGAGCTCGGCCGTCTCGAGGCGGTGGGGCTCGTGGACGACGCCCGCTTCGCCCGAGCCGTGGCGGAGCAGCACCTCGTGCGACGGGGCGCCGGTTCCCGGGCGGTGCTCGCCGCCCTCGCGGCGAGGGGCGTGGATCGGGCCACCGCGGAGGCGGCCCTGGCCGAGGTGGCGGCCGCCGAGCGGGTCCCGGGGGAGGAGGAGCGGGCGCGGGCCCTCGCGCTCGCGCGCGTCCAGCGGCTGCGGGGTCTCCCGCCCGAACGGGCCTTCGAGCGCCTGGTGGGCTTCCTGGTCCGCCGGGGACACGCGGCGGACACCGCCCGGGACGCGGCCCGCTCGGCGCTCGGCCTGAGCTGACCCGTCGCCCCGATCAGCGGCGCCCGCAGGCGCAGGTCCCCCCGCAGGCGCAGGCGGCGCCGGACCCGTCGCCGCCCGTGACCCCGGGCGCGGCGAAGGCGGAGAGGAGCCGGCTCACCGCGGCGCTCCCGCAGGTCGGGCAGGCGGGGGCGGGGGAGGCGGCGGGCAGCAGCCGCTCGAAGCGGGCCCCGCAGTCGCGGCAGGCGAACTCGAACAGCGGCACGGAGCGAGTGTACGGGGTCCCCGGGAGCCTTGCCTCTCGCTCCGCGACGCCGTAATGTGGGATTCCGAGCAAGGTCACATCGAAGCGCAACTGTTCGACACGTGCCGGAACCCGTGAACGACCCGAAGCCCAAGGGAGACCACTCGAGCGGCGGCTGCGGAGGCCCACCGGGCCGGACGCGCTGACCCGCCCCACGTTCGCACGGCCGAACAGGGCCTGAGAGGGCCTTGCTTCAGCGTTCACGTGCAACGGAGGCAGGTCCGATGGAGACGGTGGTGGTGGGGGTCGCGGCCCTGGCGATCGGCCTGGGTCTCGGCTTCGCGATCCGCCGGGCGGTGGCCGCGTCGCAGGCCCGCAGCGCGGAGTCCTTGGCCCAGAAGATCGTCCTGGAGGCGGAGCGGGAGGCCGAGCGCATCACCCGCGAGGCCATCCGGGAGGGCAAGGAGGAGATCTCCGCGCTCCGGCGGGAGGCCGAGGAGGTGCTCCGCGCCCGGCGTGAGGAGGTGGAGCGGCTCGAGCGGCGCCTCGCCGAGCGCGAGGAGGAGCTGGAGCGCCGCGCCCGGCAGCTCGAGGAGCGCAAGGCCGAGCTCGACGACCGCGACCGACAGCTGCAGAAGGTCCGCCAGCAACTGGAGCAGGCCGCCCAGCAGCACCGGGCCCAGCTGGAGCGGGTGGCGGGCATGACCCAGCAGGAGGCCCGGGAGACCCTGATGGCCCAGATGGTGGAGGAGGCCAAGCGCGCCGCCCTCCAGCAGGTGCGGGAGATCGAGCAGCGCGCTCGGGAGGAGGGAGAGGAGCGCGCCCGCAAGATCCTGACCGTGGCGATCCAGCGGGTGGCCTCGGAGCAGACGGCCGAGTCCACGGTCTCGGTCTTCACGCTCCCGAGCGAGGACATGAAGGGCCGCATCATCGGGCGCGAGGGCCGGAACATCCGAGCCTTCGAGGCCGTGACGGGGGTGAACCTCATCATCGACGACACCCCCGAGGCCGTCGTGCTGTCCTCCTTCGACCCGGTGCGGCGACAGGCGGCATGGATGACCCTGGAGAAGCTCGTGTCCGACGGGCGGATCCACCCCGCGCGGATCGAGGAGATGCACGAGCGGTCCCTGCGGGAGCTCGAGGAGCAGATCAAGCGGGCCGGGGAGGAGGCCGCGATGCAGGTCGGCATCACCGACCTCCACCCCGAGATGATCCGGCTGCTCGGGCGCCTCCAGTACCGGACGTCGTACGGGCAGAACGTCCTCAAGCACCTCGTGGAGTCGGCGCACCTGGCGGCGGCCCTCGCCGCCGAGCTCGGGATCGATCCCACGATCGCCAAGCGCGGCGCGTTCCTCCACGACATCGGCAAGGCGGTGACCCACGAGGTCGAGGGGAGCCACGCGATCATCGGCGCCGAGATCGCCCGCCGGCTGAAGGAGCCGCCGGAGGTCGTCCACTGCATCGAGTCCCACCACGGGGAGGTCGAGCAGCGGACGATCGACGCCGTGCTCGCCCAGATCGCCGACGGGATCTCCGGCGGGCGGCCGGGCGCGCGGCGCGAGAGCCTGGAGACCTACGTGAAGCGGCTCCAGCGCCTCGAGGAGATCTGCACGTCCTACCCGGGGGTGGAGAAGACCTACGCGATGCAGGCGGGGCGTGAGGTCCGGGTCATGGTGAAGCCCCAGGAGGTGGACGACGTCCAGGCCCAGATCATGGCCCGCGACATCGCCAAGCGCGTGGAGGAGGAGCTCCAGTACCCGGGCCAGATCAAGATCACGGTGGTCCGCGAGACCCGGGCCGTGGAGTACGCGAAGTAAGGTGGAGGGCGTGGAGCGTCGGTACCTGCTGCGCACCTTCGGGTGCCAGATGAACGAGCACGACTCGGAGCGGATCGCCGGGCTGCTCACCGCCGACGGCTACGTGCCGACGGAGGACGCCGCCCGGGCCGACGTCATCGTGTTCAACACGTGCGCGGTCCGGGAGAACGCCGACAACCGCCTCTACGGCAACCTCGGGCACCTGCGGCCGCTGAAGGAGCGCAACCCGCGCCTGCGCATCGTGGTCGCCGGCTGCCTCGCGCAGAAGGACGGGGCGGGCATCCTCGAGCGGGCGCCGTGGGTGGACGTCGTCGTCGGCACCCACGCCCTCCCCGGGCTCCTGTCGCTCCTGCGGGCCGCCGAGCGGGAGGGGCCGCAGCTCGACGTCCGCGAGTACACCGAGGTCTTCCCGAGCGCGCTGCCGGCGCGGCGGGAGGTGGCGCACCACGCGTGGGTCTCGGTCTCCGTCGGCTGCGACAACGCCTGCACGTTCTGCATCGTGCCCCTCGTCCGCGGGCCGCAACGCTCGCGGCCGATGGAGGACATCCTGGCCGAGGTGCGCGCCCTCGCCTCGCAGGGCGTCGTGGAGGTGACGCTCCTCGGCCAGAACGTGAACACGTACGGGCGGGACCTGACGGTGCCGGGTTCCCCGCGCCGTCCCCGCTTCGCCGAGCTCCTGCGCCGGGTGAACGAGGTCGAGGGGCTCCGGCGGATCCGGTTCACGAGCCCCCACCCGCACGACTTCACGCCCGACGTGATCGAGGCCATGGCCTCCTCGGAGAAGGTCTGCGAGCACATCCACTTCCCGCTCCAGTCGGGCTCGGACCGGATCCTGGCGGCCATGCGACGCTCGTACCGCCGGGAGCGGTACCTCGCCTGGCTGGATGAGATCCGGGCGGCGATCCCCGGTATCGCCGTCACCACGGACATCATCGTCGGGTTCCCCGGGGAGACCGAGGAGGACTTCCGCGAGACCCTGGAGGTCGTGGAGCGCGCCCGCTTCGACCAGGCCTTCATGTTCCAGTACTCGCCGAGGCCGGGGACGCGAGCCGCGATGATGCCGGACCAGGTCCCCAAGGGGGTCGTCCAGGAGCTCTTCGACCGGCTGGTCGCGCTCCAGGAGCGGATCTCCCTCGAGATCATGCGTGAGCACGTGGGCCGGACCGTCGAGGTCCTGGTCGAGGGCACCGGCCGCAAGGGCGGGGTGCAGGGGCGGACGCGCACGAACAAGGTGGTGCATCTGCCCGGGGAGATCCCGCCCGGCACCTTCCTCGACGTCCGGATCGTCTCGGCCCACCCGCACCACCTGGTCGGCGAGCCCGTCGCGGCGCCGACGTCCGCCGCGCCGGCCGTCGCCGCCGCGCGATGACCGCGGCCGCGGAGCCGCTGCTCGCGATCGTCGGCCCCACCGCCTCCGGGAAGTCGGAGGCCGCGATCGCCGTGGCGGAGGCGCTCGGCGCCGAGATCGTGAGCGTGGACTCGATGCTCGTGTACCGGGGGATGGACGTCGGCACGGCGAAGCCGAGCCCCGAGGACCGGGCGCGCGTGCCGCACCACCTGATCGACGTCGTCGGGCCCTCCGGGCCCTTCACGGTGGCGCGGTACCGCGAGCTCGCCGAGGCCGCGGTGCGGGGGATCCGCGAGCGCGGGCGGCGGGTCCTCCTCGTCGGCGGGTCGGGGCTCTACTTCCGGGCGGTCGTGGACCGGCTCGCGTTCCCCGGGACCGACCCGCGCACGCGGGCGTGGCTCGAGGCCGAGGCGCGGGTCCTCGGCGCCGAGCGTCTCCACGCGCGGCTCCGGGAGGTGGATCCGGTGGCGGCGGCGAGGATCGAGCCCGCCAACGTGCGGCGGACGGTCCGGGCGCTCGAGGTCGCCGCCGTGACCGGCCAGCCCTTCTCGGCGTTCGCGGAGGACTGGGAGCGGTACGAGCCGGGGCGGGTGCGGGCCGCCGGGATCGAGATCGCCCGGGAGGTGCTCGCCGCTCGCATCGAGGCCCGGGTCCGCGCCATGGTCGAGGGCGGGCTCCTGGAGGAGGTGCGGCGCCTCGTGGAGCGGGGCCTCGGTCGTTGGCTCACCGCGTCCCAGGCCATCGGGTACGCTGAGTTCGCGCGGCACCTGGCGGGCGAGCTGACCCTCGAGGAGGCGATCGCGAGCACGGTGCGGCGGACGAAGGAGCTGGCGCGCCGTCAGATGGTCTGGTTCCGCCGGGACCCTCGGATCCGCTGGTTCCGGGCCGGCCCCGAGGGCGCCGTCGGCCTGGTGGACGAGCTCGTGGAGTACCTGCGATGAGACCTCTGCGCTTCGTGAAGTACCACGGGACGGGGAACGACTTCGTCCTCGTCGAGGACCTCGCCGACGCGCGCCCGCTGACCCCCGAGCTCGTCGCGGCGGTGTGCGACCGGCGGTTCGGCGTCGGCGCCGACGGGGTCATCCGCGTGGCCCCCGGGCGCGAGCCGGGCGAGGACGCCTTCATGGACTACCGCAACGCCGACGGCTCGCTCGCCGAGATGTGCGGCAACGGGATCCGGTGCCTCGGGGCGTTCCTCCACGAGGAGGGGCACGCCCGGGGCACGGAGCTGCGCATCGGGACCCGGGCGGGCACGAAGCGGCTGCGGCTCGAGCTGCGGGACGGTCGGGTCGCCGCGGTCACCGTGGGGATGGGGCCGCCGGCGCTCGCCCGGGGGGCGATCCCGATGGCGGGGCCGGCCGGGGACCCGTTCGTGGCGCAGCCCTTCGAGGTCGACGGCCGCACGTTCACGGCGACGGCCGTCTCGATGGGGAACCCGCACCTCGTGCTCTTCCTCGACCACGAGCCGTCCGTGGAGGAGGTGCGCTCCCTCGGGCCGCGGATCGAAGGGGATGAGCGGTTCCCCGAGCGCACGAACGTCGAGCTCGTCCACGTCGAGGACGGCGTGCTCGTGGCGCGGGTGTGGGAGCGCGGCTCGGGCGAGACGATGGCCTGCGGCACGGGCGCGTGCGCCGCGCTCGTGGCCGCGCACGAGGCGGGTCTGGCGCCGGCTCGGGCCGAGGTGCGGTTCCCGGGCGGGACCGTGGTGGTGGAGCGGACGCAGGAGGAGGTGCTCCTCTCGGGCCCCGCGGAGCGGGTGTTCGAGGGCGTGCTCGACGATCGCTGGATGGACGCGAGGGGGTTGGGGTGAGGGTCGCTC
>BEHO01000067.1 GCA_002898915.1 bacterium HR12 | reverse complement strand
GACCTCACGGGGTCCTCCACGGCCGTGGGCGGGATGCTCGTGCTGCGGCTGCTGCCCGCGATGGTGGCGGGGCCCCTGGCGACGAGGCTCGCCCATCGCTGGCCGAGACGGCGGACGATGCTCGCGGCGGACCTCGCGCGGGCGGTCGTGGTGCTCGCCGTCCCCCTCGTCGCCGCCGCGTGGTGGGTGTACGTGTGGGCGTTCGCGCTCGAGGTCCTCGGGCTCGTGTTCCTCCCGGCCCGGGACGCCTCGGTGCCGGATCTCGCCGGCGAGGAGGACCTGCCCCTCGCGAACGGCCTCGTGCTCGCCTCCTCCTACGGGACGATCCCCCTCGGGGCCGCGGCCTTCGCCGGGCTCGCCTGGCTGGAGCCCCGGCTGCTCGGCGACGCCGGCTTCCTCGGCTCCCGCCCCTACCTCCTCGCCTTCGTCGTCGACGCGGCGACCTTCCTGGTCTCGTACGCGTTCGTCCGCACCCTGCGCGAGCTCGACGAGCCGGTCCATCGCCCCCCGGCGCCGGGGTGGGCGGCGCCGGGGGGAGGGCGGTTCCGGGACGCGCTCGG
Organism: bacterium HR12; assembly: GCA_002898915.1. Taxonomy (GTDB): domain Bacteria; phylum Actinomycetota; class UBA4738; order UBA4738; family HRBIN12; genus HRBIN12. Next base: position 5,971 of record BEHO01000067.1, on the reverse strand, counting down.
GCTGCCGCTCGTGCGCCGGGTCGTGCTGCCGGTGTGCGCGGTGGCCCTGGGGGTGGGGACCCTGTTCTCGGTGGGGATCGCTTTCGTCCGTGAGATCCTCGGCGCGAGCGAGACGGAGTTCGGGGCACTCATCGTGCTCTTCGGCCTGGGGGCGCTCCTCGGCCTGGGTCTCCACCGGCTGGCCGGCGGGCGGGCCGAGCTCGCCACGGTGCGCCTGACCGTGCTCGCCCAGGGCGCGACCGTCGCGGTGCTCGCGCTCGCCCCGGCCCTCGCCCTCGCCTACCTCGGCGCCGGCGCCTTCGGGCTGTTCACCTCGGCCACCCTCGTGGGAGGGATGAGCCTGCTCCAGTCGCGCCTCTCGGGCGAGGCCCTGGTCGCGGCCTTCGCCGTGTTCCACGTCCTCGTCCGCGCCGGCCTCAGCCTGGCCGCGCTCGGGGCGGGGGTCGCGGTTGACCTCGCCGGCGCGGTGCGTCTGCCGCTCCTCGGCCGGCTGGGGCCGGCGCGCCTCGTGCTGCTCGCGGCGGGGATGCTCGTGGTCGCGAGCGCGGGCGCGGTACGGTTGGTCCCGGAGGGCGTCGAACGGTGACGGTGGCCGTCCTCACCGATAGCGCGGCGGCCCTGCCGCCGGAGGTCGCGGCCGAGCTCGGGGTCGTCGTCGTGCCGATGTGGGTCACGATCGGGGGACGGCCCTACCGGGAGGACGAGCTCACGCTGGAGGAGGTGGTCCGGCGGCTCGATGAGGGCATCACCACCTCCGGGCCCACCCCCGGCGAGCTCCGGGCGGCGATCGAGGCGGCGCTCGGCCCCGAGGGGGCGCTCGTGCTCACGGTGGCGCGACGGCTCTCGGCGGTCTTCGAGTCCGCGCGCCTCGCGGCGCAGCCCTTCGGCGACCGCGTCCGCGTGGTCGACACGGGGACGGCGGCGGGGGCCGAGGGGCTCGTCGTGGCCGCCGCGGCGCGGGTGGCGCGGGAGGGCGAGCCCCTCGAGCGCGTGGATGCGGCCGCACGCCGCGCGGCGGCCCGGGTTCGGCTCGTCGCGACCCTGGCGAACCTCGACCGCGTCGCCCGGGGCGGCCACGTGCCGGAGCTCGCGGCGTGGGTCGGGCGCCAGCTCGGTATCAAGCCCCTCATCGAGCTGCGTGCGGGGCGCGTCCGGCCGCTCCGGCCCGCGCGGAGCGACCGGGCCGCCATCGAGCGGATGGTCGCGGCCTGCATGGAGGGTCGGACGCCGGGGGCCCGGCTCCACGTCGCGGCGATGCACGCGCTGGCGCCGGAGCCCGCCGCCCGGCTCCTCGCCGCCGTGCGCGAACGGATCCGGCCGGCGACCGAGCTCCTCGGCGCGTTCGGCCCGGTCATGGTCGCCCACACCGGGCCCGACCTGTTCGGCCTCGCCTGGTGGTGGGAGGACGCTCAGCCCGCGGACCAAGGGGACATCCACGCGACGTCCGGGACCCCTTGATCGGGAGCGCGTCGCGATGACGGGGACGGTGCGGAACGTGGCGAGAAGGATCGTGGAGAAGGGCGTGCCCGCGAAGGCGGGGGTGCTCCTCGGCCTCGGCGCCGCGCTGGGTGTGCGGCTGGCCGCGGCCGAGGATCCGGCGTGCGACCCGGCCTCGATCGGTGAGCGGGCCGCCGCCCTCGAGGCGGCGTACGACGCCATGCCCGAGCTCGCGGATCCCGAGGCGATCTCCCAGCGGAGCCAGCGGTTCGAGGAGGAGTGGCAGGCGCTCGGCGCCCTCTGCGAGCGACCGAACGGTCTCGCGCCCGAGCCCCCGCTCGGTGCCGCGGACCGTGAGGTGAAGCTCGATCGCGTCGGGATCTGGCCCCCCGCCCCGCCTGGGCAGCGTGAGGTCATCGTCCCCGGCTCCTACGAGGTGATCAACCGGTGGTCCGCCCTCCTGAAGGGTCAGCCGTACGTCGTCGACGCGGTGATCCAGACGATCCGTATGGAGGGCGGGGGGCCGGTCGTCGAGCGGAGGTGGGGCCTCCTGGTGGAGACGCCCGACGGGGGCTTCTACGAGGCCCCGCAGGGGCTCGGCCCCCTCACGATCGTGGAGGAGCGCGACCTGGTCCTCACCCTGGAGGCGGGGGACGGGCGTCGCGTGGCCTTCAACGTCCTCCGGCGGGAGTGGGTGGATCCGGGTCGGTAGGGAGGGACGCTCAGGACGCCGAGAGCGTCCAGGCCACGGCCTCGACGATAGCCGGCACGGCGGCGGCGTCGAAGGCGTGCCCCATCCCCGGGACGAGGAACAGGCGTCCGTTCGGCGCGACCGACACGAGGAGGGCCGCCTCCGAGGGCGGGACGAGCCGGTCCTCGCGCCCGTGGACGACGGCGAGGGGCGAGCGGATCCGGGCCGCGAGGGTCCGCGGCGGATCGGGGTCCCGCCAGTCGGGCGAGATCCGCACGTGGAGCCGGCGGGCCGCGACGAGGCGACCGAGCCGAGTGCGGGTAAGGGCGGTGGCGAGGAGCGCCCGCGCGTTCCGGGGCAGGCGCCAGAGGGCCGGGCTGCTCACCGAGACCACCCCGGCGAGGTCCGGGTCCTCGGCCGCGTACCGCAGCACGGCGATGGCGCCCATGGAGGCGCCGACCGTCACCACCCGCTCCGCCCGCTCCCGCGCGGCGGCCACCGCCGCGGCCACGTCCAGGCGCTCCAGGTCCCCCAGGGTGCACACGCCCTCGGAGGCGTGGTGGCCCCGCGCGTCGTAGGCGAGGACGTCGAGGTCCCGCGCGGCGAGGGCCCGCGCCACGGCCTCAAGCCGGGGGTCGTCCTTGGAGCCGGTGAAGCCGTGCACGAGCACCACCGCGGCGCCGCTCGGCCGGCGCGCCTCCCACCAGCGCACCGCGAGCCGGATCCCGTCGGCGGTGGCGATCGTCGTCGCGCTCATCCCCGCGTCGCGAGCAGGCCGTGGCGCCGGAGCCCGCGTCGGAACCAGACGGTGGAGACCGCCACGGCGCCGCCATCAGCACCAGCGTAGCGAGGGTGCGCGTGAGGAGGAAGGTGGCGATGCCCTCGGTGAGCAGGAGGCCGATCGTGACGGCGGCGTTGGCGAGCAGGACGAAGGCCCAGAGGAGCGAGATCCGCACGAACAGCCGCCGGACCACCGGGTGCGCGATGACCGCGGGCGGCAGGGGGACGAAGTCCCGGGCCAGGCGCTCGGCGAGGGGCCTGCCGGAGGGCGCCGAGAGCAGGAACGCGATCGCGGTCATCACCGTCCCGATCGTGGGCTGGAGGAAGTAGACGAACAGGCTGCCGGTGGCGAGCGAGACCGCGGTGCGGACGGTGAGCCCGAGCGCGCCGAGGAGGAGCAGGCCCGGGATGCGGCGCCGGAGGAGCGCCCGGCGGAGGAGCGCGGCGTAGGACCAGCCGAGGGCGGCCGCCAAGGCGCCGACTGGGCCGATCAGGCGCAGGCCGCCGTAGAACAGCGCGACCGGGATCAGCGTGCCCTCGAGCACGTGGGGGAGCGCGTGGCGGGCCAGCGTCCGGAGGCGTGGGATGTGGAGGGCGGGCTGCATGGTGTCGCGGGGTCGCCCGCCGATGGTACCGGATGGGGGCGGGGTCGACCCGCGTAGGATACGGCCGTGCCGAGGCTCGAGCGCCTGTCCGCCGCCGACGTCCGCGCGGCGATGACGCTCGGGCTCCAGACGCTCCGGTCCCACGCCCCGGCCGTCAACCGCCTGAACGTCTACCCCGTCCCCGACGCCGACACCGGCACGAACATGACGCTCACGCTGGAGGCCGTCGTCCGCGCCCTGGAGGGGGCTCCGGCGGACATGCGGAGCACGATGCGGGCCATCGCCGACGGCGTCCTCCTCGGGGCCCGCGGGGTCTCGGGGGTGATCCTCGCCCAGCTCCTGCGGACCCTCGCCGAGCGCCTGGCCGGCGTCGAGGCGGTCGGGCCGGCCGAGCTCGCGGATGCCCTCGCCGCGGCGGCCCGGGCGGCGGAGGGGGCGATCCGCGACCCCGTGGAGGGGACCATCCTCACGGTGGCCCGGGCGGCGGCGGAGGCCGCGACCGATGCGGCCGGGGGCGGCGCGGATCTCGTCGGTACGCTCGAGGCGGCGCGGGCCGCGGCGGTCCGGACCCTGGAGCGCACACCGGAGCTCCTGCCGGCGCTCGCGCGGGCGGGGGTCGTGGACGCCGGGGGCACGGGCTTCGTGCTGCTCCTCGACGCGCTGCTCTCGGCCACGGATGGACGGCCCCTGCCGGAGCCGGCGCCGGTCGCCGAGCCCCGGGCCGTGTCCTCGCCCGGCGAGGGCTCCCACGACGGCGACCACCGGTACGAGGTGGCGTGCCTGCTCGAGGCGCCGGCCGAGGTGATCCCCGCCCTGCGGGAGGCGTGGGGCCGGATCGGCGGGGCCGTGGTCGTCGTGGGTGGCGAGGGCACCTGGACCTGCCACATCCACACCGACCAGCCGGGCGAGGCCATCGAGGCCCTGGCGGGCTTCGGCCGTCCCCGCTCGGTGCGGGTCACCGACCTCGTGCTCCAGACCGTGGAGGAGCGGGGGCTCCCGCCGGAGCCCGAGCCCGATCACGTTCGGACCGCGGCGATCGCGGTGGCCACGGGGGACGGCCTCCGGCGGCTGCTCCGCTCGTTCGGCGTCCGGGTGCTCACCGGGAGCCGGGCCGCGGCCCCCTCCGTCGGCGAGCTCGTGGACGCGGTCGAGACGGCCCACGGCGACGCGGTCGTGCTCGTCCTGGCCGACCCCCGGTTCCGGCCGGCTGCGGAGGAGGCGGCGGCCCTCGCGCCGCGGCCCACGCGCGTGGTGGCCTGCCGCAGCATCCCGGAGCAGATCGCCGCGGTCCGCGTCTACGACCCCGAGGGCGAGGTCGAGGCGGTGGCGAGGGCGATGGCGGAGGAGGCGGCGCTCGTGCGCTCGGGGTGGGTGGTGCGGGCGGTGCGGGACGCGGAGGTCGACGGACGGACCGTCCGGGCGGGGGAGTGGCTCGCGATGACGCCGGAGGGAGCGGTGGGCGCCGCGGCGAGCGTCGAGGACGCGGTGGGGCTCGTCCTCCCCGGCCTCGTGGGCGATGCGCCGGAGGTCCTCACCGTGATCGAGGGGGAGGGCTCGAACGAGGCGGCCACCGAGGCCGTGCTCGCGCGGGCGCGGGCGCTCCGCCCGGACCTCGGGATCCAGGTGCTCAGGGGCGGGCAGCCCCACCAGGCCTACGCGCTCGGCGTCGAGTAGCTCCCGGGGTCAGGGGCCGATGTGGTACCCGAGGCGCCGGGGCAGGCGCGCGAGCTGGTCCACCAGCGGGTTCGGCCGCTCGCCGAGGTCGAGCGCGTCGTCCCGGCGCACGATCGCCGCCTGCACGAGCGCCGCCCCCGGCGAGCGCAGCGGCTCCGGGGGGAAGGGCTTGGGCCGGAGGCCGACCAGGGGAAGGGTGGTGTGCTCGTCCTCGATCCCGAGCGCGAGCCCCGAGAGGATCCGCCCCCCGAGCCGGCAGGGGCCGACGCCGCCGCCGGTGTAGCCGAGCCCGTAGTGCACGGCGCCGCCCGGCAGGGTGCCGAAGAAGGGGAGGTGGAGCCCCGTCACGTCCATCGGGCCGCCCCAGGCGCACTCGAACCGCACGTCGGAGAGGGTCGGGAACCACCGCGCGAAGTCCCGGATCAGGCGGCCGACGCTCACCGGGTCGTACCGGAGGCGCGGGCCGAGGCCCGTCCCGAGGCCCGCCCGAGCCGAGGCCGCGCCGAAGGCGATCCGCCCGTCGCGGGTCGTGCGGACGTAGTGGAGGGCCGTGCGGAAGTCGTAGATCCCCTCGCCGCCCGTCCACCCGATCTCGGCGAGGCGGTCGGGGATCGGCTCCGTCAGCACGATGTACGTCCCGCGCGGCATCACCGTCCGGCGGAACGCGGGGAGGGGCGCGGCGTACGCCCCCAGCGCGAGCACGCCGGCGCGCGCCCGCACCTCGCCGGTGGGGGTCTCGACGAGGACGCTCCCCCGCGCGCCGCGGAAGCGGGCCACGGGGGTG
>BEHO01000066.1 GCA_002898915.1 bacterium HR12 | reverse complement strand
CGAAGAACGAGCCCTTCGTCGTCCAGGCGACGAAGCGCGCCGTGAACCGCGTGTGGGACGTGGCGGGCTTCCGGGCGGCGATGGCCGCCAACACCGAGATCGACACGATCATCGAGACCGCGAACCTCCCGGCTCGGGACGAGTTCCGGCGCATCACCCAGGAGCAGGGGCTGAAGGCGGCGATCGCCTGGCGCGACGCGCGGTACCGGGGGGAGCCGTCGTGAGGCGACCCGCGATGGACCTCCGGCCGCTCCTCGCGCCGCGCTCGATCGCCATCGTCGGCGCCTCGGAGTCGCCGGACTCCTGGGCCCCGGAGTTCGAGCGGTCCCTCCGCCACGTCGGCTTCCGCGGCGAGCTGTACCCGATCAACCCGAAGTACGAGACGGTCTGGGGCCGGCCTTGCCTGGACTCGCCCCTCGAGCTGCCGCGGGGCGTGGACCTGCTCGTGTTCCTCGTCCCGGCCCGCCTGGTCGTGCGGATGATCGACGACGTGGCCAAGGCCGGGGTCCGCGCGGTGATGGTCGTGTCCTCCGGCTTCGCCGAGGCCGGCGAGGAGGGGAGGGCGCTCCAGGCCGAGCTGCGGGAGAAGGCCCTCCGCCACCGCCTGCCGGTGCTCGGACCGAACGTCGAGGGGTACGTGAACTACGTGGATCGCGTCGCCCCGTACGGGACGACGCCTCCGCCGGAGCCCGTCCCCGGCGGGATCAGCGTCATCTCCCAGTCGGGGACGGTGGCCTGGACGATGAACCAGATGGCCTCCGACCGCGGGGTCGGGCTCCGGATCATCCTCGGGGTGGGGAACGAGGCCGTGATCGGGCTCGGCGACATGTTCGTCTGGGCGGCGGAGGACCCCCACACGAGGCTCGTCGCCACCTACATCGAGACGATGCGCGACGTCGAGGGGATCGAGCGCGGGCTCGACGCGCTGCGACGGGCGCGCAAGCCGATCCTGGTGTGCGCTCCCGCGGGTCGGAGCGAGGCCGCCCGTCGGTCGATCGTGGCCCACACCGGCGCGCTCGCCGGGAACACGGCGCTCAGGGACGCGTGGCTCCGGGGCCACGGCGCGATCATCGTCGAGGACCCGGTGACGATGTTCGAGGCCGCGGTGCTCCTCAGCCACCATCGGCGGCTCCGCGCGCCCGGGATCGCCGCGGCGCTCCAGTCCGGCGGGGCCTGCACGCTCTTCGCCGAGGCGGCGGGGGCCAAGGGCCTCGCGCTCCCCGAGTTCACCGCGGCGACGAAGGCGCGGCTCCGCGAGGTCCTGCCGCCCTTCGCCTCGCAGAACAACCCGCTGGACGTCACCGGCCAGGCGGCGGTGGAGACCGAGATGTTCGAGGGGGCGCTCGAGGCCCTGGCGAACGACCCGAACATCGGCTTCGTCGCGTTCGACGCGTTCCCCCCGCGCCTCCCGGACGAGACCGTGTGGGCCGAGCACCTCCTCGACCGCGTCCGCGAGCTGCAGCGCGAGACGAAGGTGGCCTTCGCCTCGGTGGCGATGAGCCCGCTCGCGTACGACGCGCGGGCCAAGGCCTGGACCCGGGCGCAGCGCCTCCCCTTCCTCCAGGGCCATCACGCCGCGACCGGGGCGATCCGCGCCCTCGTGGACCTGCAGACCTCCCGGGCTCGCTCGATCCCCGACCTGCCGCCGCACCCCAGCCGCGCGGCGGCGCTCCGGCTGCTGCGGGGGTTGTCCGGCCCCCTCGACGAGGTCCAGGGGGCCAGGCTCCTCGAGCTGTACGGGGTGCGCCGACCCCGGGAGGCCACGGTCTCGACCCCCGAGGAGGCCGCCGAGGCCGCCCGTCGGATCGGGTTCCCCGTGGCGGTGAAGGCCTTGGCCGCGGAGATCCCGCACAAGGCGAAGCTCGGCGGGGTGCGGCTCGGGCTCCGGAACCCCACGGACGTGGAGGTCGCCGCCGCCGAGGTGCTCCAGGCGGCGCGACGGGCCGGCGCCTCCTCGCCCAAGGTGCTCGTGCAGCAGATGGTCCACGGCCACGAGGTGCTGGTCGGCGCCGTGGTGGACGAGCGCTTCGGGGCCTGCGTGACGATGCGCCCGGGTGGGGCGCTCGCCGAGGCGGGGTCGGCCGTCTTCGTCGCCGCGCCGCTCACCCCGGCGCAGGCGCGCGCCTACGTCGAGGAGCAGGCGGGCCGCTGCGGCCTCGACCCGGACGAGCACGACCTGCGCGCGGTGGCTCGGGCCGTGGAGGCGATCGCCCGCGCCGCCCACGACCTGCGGGACCGCCTGGCCTCGCTCGAGGCCAACCCGCTCCTCGTGTCGGAGCGCGGGGCGATCGCCGTGGACGCCCTCGCCGAGGCTCGAGCGCCGGCGTGATCTACGGGCTCCTCGCAGCGCTCGGCTGGGGCCTCGCGGACTTCGGCGGGGCGGTGGTGGCGCGGCGCCTCGGCAGCGTGTGGACGGTCCTGCTCTCCCAGCTCTGCACGGCCGGGGTGATGACCGTCCTGCTCCTCGAGGGGGGCCACCGGATCGAGGTGCTCGGGCCGGTCCTCGGGTGGGTGGTCCTGAACGGCCTCGTCGGTGCGGCGGCGTACGCCCTGCACTACCGGGCCCTGCAGCTCGGGCCGGTCGCCGTGGTGTCGCCGATCGGGGCCGCGTACGCCCTGGTCGGGCTCGTCCTCGCCGTCGTGCTCCTCGGCGAGCGGCCGAGCGGCCCCGCGATCGCCGGCGCGATCGTCACCGTGGTCGGGGTCATGCTCGCCTCGGCGGACCTGCGGCGGGTGCTCGAGGGGACGCACGAGCGGGCCCCGGGGCTCCTGTTCGCGCTCGCGTCGGCCTTCCTGTTCGGCGTGGCCGGGTTCATCCTCGCCTGGCTCAGCAAGGAGGTGGGCTGGGTGGTCGGGCTGTGGTCCTCCCGGGTCGGACAGGTCGTGGCGCTCGCCGCGGTGGGGTTCGCGCTCGGACGGGGCTCGGCTCCGGGGCCGGTGCGCGCCACCGCCGTCGCGGGGGCGCTCGCCGTGGGGCTCGCCGATCTGCTCGGGGTCGTGACGTACGCGATCGGGGCCGAGCGGGGCTTCGTGTCCGTCGTCGTCGTGGCGTCCTGCGTGTTCCCGCTCATCGCCGTGGCCCTCTCGGTGCTGCTGCTCGGCGAGCGCCCGGTCGCCAACCAGTACGTGGGCGTGGCCCTCGTGGCGAGCGGGCTCGTCCTGCTCGGTGTGGGGTAGGGGGAAGGAGGGAGGGATGCACGACTGGCCGACGTTCGACGCGGCCCAGCTGCGCCGGGAGCGGTGGGGGAAGACGGCCGAGCTCATGGCGGCCCTCGGGCTCGATCACCTGCTGCTCACGACGTTCGACGCGATCCGGTACACGACCGACGTGCGGACGCTGATCATCGCCGAGGGCTTCGACTGGTTCGCGGCTGTGGTCGGACCCGAGGGGACGTGCGACGTCCTCGTCCCCTGGGTCGACGAGCGGGTGGACGACCCCGAGCCCGACCGGCCCTGGGTGCGTTCGCTCCGCCCGCTCCCGTCCTGGGCGCCGGCCCTGTCGCACCGGACGTCCTGGGTGCGGGCGCTCGCGGGGGTCCTGCGCGAGCGGGGCGCCCGCCGCGTGGGGGTGGACCTGCTCGCCTCGGACCTGCTCGAGGGGATCCGCGCCGAGCTGCCGGAGACGACCTTCCGCGGCATCGCGACCGAGCTGTACGACCTTCGGCTCCGCAAGGACGCCCTGGAGATCCGGCTCCTCGAGGCCGCGAGCGCGGTGAACGCGCGGGCGGCGGAGGCCGCGCTCGCCGCGGCCCGGCCCGGCGCGCTCGACCACGACGTGCTCGCCGCCGCGATGGCGTCCCTGCAGCGTGCCGGGGTCGAGTACCTCTCGCACTCCCTCTGCAACGTGCGCCGGGGCAGCGGCACCTGGTTCGCCGTCGGCAACGAGCTGCGCGAGGGCGAGGCCTTCTTCTTCGACATCGGCTGCTACGGCGCGGGCGGCTACGCCTCGGACATGGCGCGGGTCGGCTTCGTCGGAGAGCCGCCGGCCGCGATCCGAGCCGCGTACCGGCGCCTCCTGGAGGCCCACCGGATCGGGGAGGAGACGGCGCGGCCGGGCGTTCGGGCCTCCGAGATCCAGGCGGCGGTCAACGGCTACCTCGAGCGCCAGGGGCTGCCGATCACGCCGTACTCGGTGGGACACGGGATCGGGCTCCGGGCCTGCGAGCTGCCGACGATCCACCGGGCGGATCGGATGGACCGGGACCAGATGCTCGCCGAGGGGATGGTCATCGCCCTCGAGCCGGAGACGGCCGTGGAGGTCGACGGGCGGCCGGTCGTGCTGAAGGTCGAGGACGACTACGTGGTGGAGCGCGACGGTCTCCGGCGCCTCACCGACGCCGGCTACGCGACGGCCTGAGCGACCTCGTCGGCCGACGCCGGCGCGGTGGCGCGGCCGACCGCGATCCCCCGGGACTTGACCGGCGCCGCGCTTCGCCGTACCATGCGGCCCTCGTGGGACCTATCACTTGATAGGTTCCGGCGGGTGGACCGAGGCAGGGACGTGGCGCAGACGACGATCTACTACGCGGCGGACATCCACGGGTCCGAGCGGTGCTGGCGGAAGTTCCTGAACGCCGCCAAGTTCTACGGCGCCGACGTGCTGATCCTCGGGGGCGACGTGACCGGGAAGGTCCTCGGGCCGATCGTGCGTCGCGGCGGGGGATGGGTCGGCCGGATCCTCGGCGAGGTGCGTCGCGCCGAGACCGAGGAGGAGCTCGAGCGGCTGAAGGACATCCTGCGCACGAACGGCATGTACCCGTACGTGTGCGACGAGGACGAGTACGAGCGGTTCGAGCGGGACCACGCCTACATGCGCTCGGTCTTCTCCGAGCAGATGCGGGCGCACCTCGCCCGCTGGATCGAGCTCGCCGACGAGCGCCTCCGCGGCACCGGGGTGGAGGTCTACGTCATGCCGGGCAACGACGACGAGTTCGGCGTGGAGGACGTGATCGCCGAGAGCGAGGTCGTCGTCAACCCCGAGGGGCGGGTGGTGGAGATCGCGGGCGGCCAGCTCGAGATGATCAGCCTGGGCTGGGCCAACCCCACCCCTTGGCACAGCCCTCGGGAGTGCTCCGACGAGGAGCTGGGGGAGAAGATCCGCGCCATGCTGCCGGGGCTCTCGGGCACCAAGCCGGCCCTGTTCAACCTGCACGTGCCGCCCCACGGGTCGGGTCTGGACTGGGCGCCGCTGCTCACGGAGGACCTCCGGCCGGTCCAGGCGGGGGGCGAGATCCAGATGGTCCCGGTGGGCAGCGCGAGCGTCGCGGCGGTGCTCCGCGAGCACCAGCCGCTGCTCGGTCTGCACGGCCACATCCACGAGTCGAGGGGTTCGGCGCGGATCGGCTCGACCCTGTCGCTGAACCCGGGGAGCCGGTACGGGGAGGGGGTCCTGGATGGAGCGCTCGTGACGATCCGCAAGGGCAAGGTGACGTCGTACCAGCTGGTGTCGGGGTGATCCGAGGAGGGGGCGATGGCCGAAGGTACGGCACCGCGACTGTTCGTCCGTGAGGCGACCGGGCTGACGAAGGACATCCGGCCGCTCGACATCTTCGTGTACAACACGAACAACCAGAACATCGGGATCGGGGTGGCGTTCGTGCTGCTCCTCGTCCCCGCCCTGTACCCGGGGGCGAGCATGTTCTGGGGCACGCTGCTCTCCTGCCTCATCGCGCTGCCGATGGCGACCGTCTACGCGTACTTCGCGTCGGTGATGCCGCGCTCGGGCGGGGACTACGTCTACATCAGCCGCACGCTCCATCCCGCGCTCGGGTTCGTGAGCGGGTGGAACTGGGTGGCCTGGATGACCCTCTACGTGGGGATCCCGGCCGCCTTCTTCGGGCAGTACGGGCTCACCGACCTGTTCCGGATGCTCGGGGCCTCGCTCGACAACGACGGCCTGATCCGGCTCGGGGACCGGTTCTCGACCGACTGGGGGATCTTCCTCGCCGGCACGGCGCTCATCGCTTTCTTCGGCCTCGTGTTCTGGCGGGGGACCCGCCTGTACTTCCGGATCCAGAACGTCGCGTTCGTCATCGCGACGCTGGGGCTGGTGCTGGCGGCCGTGATCCTCCTGTTCTCGAGCCAGGACCGCATGGTCGCGGCGTTCAACGCGTACGCCGTCTCGCTCGGGGGCCCCGCCGACGCCGCGCAGCGGGTCATCGAGACCGCGAAGAGCCAGGGGTTCGTGTCCGACGCGCCGTTCTCCTGGTACCAGACGCTGATCTCGATGGTGTGGCCGCTCTACATCGTGCTCTTCGCCATCACCTCGAGCTTCCTCGGCGGCGAGGTCCGGCAGGCCCGCAAGACGCAGTTCCTCGGCATGCCGGTCTCGGTGCTGTACGTCACGGCCTGGATGCTCGTGCTGATCGCGCTCGTCTCCAGGGTGGCCGGCGGCGAGCTCCTCGGCGCGCTCGGCTACCTCTCCCCGGAGGACCTCCAGCAGGCGGCGGGCATGTCCTTCGCGCCCACGTACAACGAGCTCGTCGGCATGCTCGTGATCAGCAACCCCCTCGTCGTGCTGTTCCTGGGGATCTCGTTCGTGTTCTGGA
>BEHO01000065.1 GCA_002898915.1 bacterium HR12 | reverse complement strand
CTCCCCGCGGACCTGCGCGAGGCGCTCCCGCCCGAGCTGCGGGCCAAGCGGCACCTGTACCGGGACCAGGTCCCGCGGGAGATCGTCGAGGAGGTGTGGACCCGGTTCCACGACGCCCTCATGCCGCTGCACTCGGCGGGGAAGCTCGGCGCCGTCCTCTTCCAGTTCCCCCAGTGGTTCGTGATCGGGAGGCGGAACCGGGAGTACGTGCTGGAGTGCGCGGAACGCCTGCGGGACTACCGGATCGCGGTGGAGTTCCGCCATCGGAGCTGGCTCGAAGGGCCGAACGCCGAGGAGACCCTGTCCTTCCTGGAGGAGCATCGGCTCCCGTTCGTGTGCGTGGACATGCCCCAGGGCTTCGACTCCAGCCTCCCCCCCATCGCCGCCGCCACGGCCGAGGACCTCGCCATGGTCCGCTTCCACGGACGCAACGCCGCAGCCTGGGCCTCGAGGTCAGCGAGCGCCTCCGAGCGCTTCCGCTACGACTACCGCCCGGAGGAGCTGGCGGAGTGGGTCCCGAAGATCCGGGGGCTCGCGGAGCAGGCCCGCGAGGTCCACGTCCTCATGAACAACTGCTACCGGGACTACGCGGTCCGCAGCGCCCGTCTGCTCCGAGACCTGCTGGAGGCGTGAGGTCCGGCCCAGGCCCGCGGGCGAGCCCGCGTGGAAGGGAGGGTAGCCTGGGCCGGACGCTCGGCGTCCGGGCCTCGCCGGCCCGGAGACCCACCGGGATGCTAGCAGCGGCGGCCCCGCCATCGGGCCATCACCCGGGGGTGACCGTGAGCGGGGGGATCACGCTCGCGCTCGGGGTGAGGACGAGCTCGCCGTAGTCCCGGCTGATGAGGTGCCTGGTGACGGACAGGCTTCCCGTCTCCGGATCCTGCTCGATCACGTCGTAGGCGATCAGCCGGGACTCCGGTCGCGAGAAGTACAGGACCTCGGCGGAGAGCGGCACGTCGAGCCCCCGGAAGACCCCGGCGCCGTTCCCGCCGGTCGTGCCCACCCGCAGGAACAGGGTGCCCCGGATCACCCTCGCCGTCGTCCGGTGGAAGTGACCCGACACGACGAGGGGGATCTCACCCGCCAGGTCCTCCACCATGCGGTCGTCGTGGACCGCGACGATGTCGGGCGGCTCCTCGAGTCGGGCGAGGTCCTCGCGGATCGCCTCGGCCGCCCCCCGGGCCTCCTCCTCGAAGGCCTCGGGGTCGATCCCCTCCTCGGTGCCGGAGGGGGTGAAGGCGGGGTGCCCCAGCCCGTAGATGCGCAGGCCGGCGACCTCGGCCACGTTCCCGTCGAGCACGATCGCGTTCGGGAGCCTCGCGACCTCGGCCTGGAGGGCGAGCGAGTCGTGGTTGCCGCGCACGAACACGTACGGACGACCGAACGCCGCGATCCTCGCGGTGATGAGGTCCTCGAGCGGGGTCCCGAAGGACGTGAGGTCCCCGGTGTCGACGACCAGGTCCACCTCGAAGGCGTCGGCCACCTCCCGAGCGAAGTCCATCCCGAGGGGCGAGGCGTGGAGGTCGGAGACGTGGAGCACCCGCACGGACCCCGCGCCGGGGAGGGGCTGCGCCTGGATCGACGTGTACGCGCGGGTCGCGCTGGCGATCAGGGCCTGGAGCCCCACCCGGAAATCCTCGATCCGATCCGTCGCCTCCCGAACCGGCCCGATCAGGTGCGAGGCCGTCCCGAGGGATCCGACGTACCGCGGCTCGGTGAAGGCGGCCGGTCGGTACGTGACCCATGCTAGGGCCTCGAGCCCGCCGACCGCGACGAGGGCCGTCAGGCACGCGGCACCGACGGCCCGCAGGCGACGCCGGAACACGAGCGCGCCGAGCATCCCGGCTCCGACCACCGCGGCGAGCAGCAGCCGGAGGGCGAGGCGCGGGACCGCGTCGAGCGCGTCGGCCTGCACCTGGTCCACGAGGCCCTGGATCCCCACGCGCCCGACGACCTCCGTCAGCCGCCGGACCCCGACGTCGGTCAGGGTCGCCGAGAGATCCAGGGGGCCGACGTGCGTGTCGGCGACCACCCGTCCGAACGGTGGCAGTCCGAGGTCCGTGACCCCGCGGCCGAGCGCCGGCCGGACCGCCACGCGGAACGGCCCCGTCCGAACCTCGGCGGGCGCGAACAGCGCGCCGCCGAGCCAGGCTCCCACGAGCCCTACGACGACCGGCAGAGCGAGACGGGTCGCGTACCGCACGCGCTCGGTCCACGGAGCCACGTCCCCACCTTACGCGCGGCGGTCGTGACCCCGGCCTCGCGCATCGCCCGCTCCGGTACGCTCGCGGTGGTGTTCGGTCGACCTTGGAAGCTCGCCACGGTCCGAGGGGTCCCCGTCTTCGTGGACCTCTCCTGGGTGTGGATCGCCGCGCTCGTCACCTACAGCCTCTGGGGGCGGCTCGGATCCCTCCATCCGCACGTGGGATCGCTCGCGGCGCTGGGCTTCGCCGCGCTCGGCTCCCTCCTGTTCTTCGGCTAGGTCTTCCTGCACGAGGGGGCGCACGCGGTGGCCGCCCGCGCGTACGGCATCGAGGTCCAGGGGATCACGCTCGTCCTGTTCGGGGGGTTCACGAGCGCCCGCGCCGAGGCGCGCGGGCCGATCCCGGCGTTCGTCATCGCGGCCGTAGGGCCCGCGACGAGCCTGGCGCTCGCCGGGCTGTTCTGGGCCCTCACCCAGCTCACCGACCGGTGGGCGCCCTCGCCGGGGCTCGGCGGCGCCTGGGCGCCCCTGCCGGGGCTCCTCGGCTACCTCGGGTGGGTCAACCTCCTCATGGCCGGGTTCAACGTCCTGCCGGGTCTCCCGCTCGACGGGGGGCGCATGCTCCGCTCGCTGATCTGGCGGCTCTCGGGGCGGCAGGAGGTGGCGACCCGCGTCGCGGCCTGGATCGGCATGGGGCTCGGCGCGGTCCTGCTCGGCCTCGCCGCGCTCGAGCTCGCGCGCGGCGAGCGGTTCGGCGCCGTCTGGCTCCTCATCATCGGGCTGTTCATCTTCCAAGGGGCGAGGACCTCGAGCCGAGCCGCGGGGGTGGAGCGTCGCCTCGCCGCCGGGCGCGTCGCCGACGCCATGGACCCGCCGCCCCCGGTCGTCCCCGCCGACCTCAGCCTCTCCGAGGCGCTCGACCGCTTCCTGCGGGGCCACGAGGACGAGGCCTTCCCCGTCGTCGAGGACGGTCGCGTGATCGGCATGATCTCCTTCGGATCGGCCCGCGAGGTCGGCGCGATCGACCCGCTCCGGCCGGTCCGCGAGGCCCTCATCCCCCTCACCGAGGTCGTGATCCTCGCCCCCGAGGATCCCCTGGACCAGGTGGCCGAACGGCTCGGCGCCCATCGAGCGGCCCTCGTGCTGGACGAGGGCCGCCTCGTCGGCATGCTCACCGCCGGCGGCCTCTATCGCTGGGCGCTCCGTCGCCCGTAGCCGCGGCGCTGTCGGAGGGCGGGGGTACCATCGCGCCGATGGACGGCACCTCCCCCTTCGCGCCCGATCCCGCCCAGCGGGGCGTGCTGGAGCACGACCGCGGAGCGTTGCTCGTGCGCGGCGGGCCCGGGACGGGGAAGACGGCCGTGTTGCGGGAGCGCTTCGCCCGCCTGATCGAGGCGGGGTGCGACCCGGAGCGCGTCGCCCTCGTCGTCCGCTCCAAGCGCGACCGCGTCCGGGCGCGGGCGGCGCTCCTCGATCGCCTCCGCACGCCGATGCCCTCCCTCGGGGTGTTCACGGTCCACGCGCTCGCCTTCCGGGTGCTCGAGCGGTACCACCGGCGGCTCGGGTACGTCGAACCGCCGCGCGTGCTGTCGGCGGCCGACCAGTTCGCGCGGGTCCGGGGGCTCCTCGCGGACGAGGCCCCCAGCGCATGGCCGACGTACGGGGCGCTCCTCGGTCTCCACGGCTTCGCCGACCAGATCCGGCAGCTCGTCCTCCGGGCCCAGGAGCGGCTCGTCCCCCCCGAACGGGTCCTCGAGCTCGCCGAGACCCCGGGGCAGGAGCGCTGGCGCGAGCTCGGCCGGTTCTACGACCGCTACCTCCGCGCGCTGGCCGCTGCCGGGGAGGTCGACTTCGCGGGGCTCGTGGCACGGGCGGCGGACGCCGTCGCCCCGCAGGACGCCCCCTTCGAGCACGTGCTCGTCGACGACTACCAGGAGGCCACGCCGTCCCTCGAACGCCTCCTGGAACGGCTCGGCCCCGTGAGCCTCGTCGTCGCCGGGGATCCCGAGTCCCACGTCTTCGGCTTCCAGGGCACGACCGCCGAGCCCCTCCTGCGGTTCCCCGAGCGCTTCGGCGCGGCGGTCGTCGAGCTCGCGACGCCCCACCGCGGTCCCAGCCCCTCCGTCGAGGGCTGGCGGGCGCCCCATCCCTCCGAGGAGCACGCCGCCATCGCCCGGGAGCTGCGCCGGATCCACGTGGAGGAGGGGGTGCCGTGGCGCGACCTCGCGGTGGTCACGCGCCGCCAGGACGCGCAGGCCGCCGCCCTCGTCCGGGCGCTCGAGGACGCGGGGATCCCCCACACCGAGCTGGAGGGCTCCCCCACGCCGGCCGCGGCGCCCGCCACGGCGCCCTACGTGCTGGCCCTCCGCTGGCTCGTCGCCACCGACGAGGAGCGGAACGACCTCGTCGTCCCGCTCCTCACGTCTCGCCTGGCCGGGCTCTCGCCGGCCACCGCACGGACGCTCGTCCGGAGCGCGCTCGCCTCGGGTCGACCGCCGCGCGACGCCCTCGGGATCGACGAGGGCCTGGGGGAGGCCGAGCGCGCCGCGGTCGCCCGGCTCCGGGAGGTGCTCGACCGCGCCGCCGGCCGGGCCGCGTCGGTCCTCGACGCCTTCGCCGTCTGCTGGCGGGAGCTCCCCTGCTCGGCCGAGCTCGTGGCCGCCGCGGAGCACGACCCCGTCGCCCGCGCGGACCTCGAGGAGGTCGTCGCCCTCGCCCGCGCGATCGAGCTCGCCGGGAGCTCCGAGGATCCCTCGATCCCGACCTTCCTCGAGGCGCTCGCCGCTCGAGAGGGCGCCCCGGAGCTCGCGGCCCCCTCGGAGACGGAGCCCGACGCGGTGGCCGTCCTCACCGCCCACGGCGCCGCGGGGCTCGAGTTCGACACCGTCATCGTCGCGGGGGCCGTGGAGGGGAACTTCCAGAGCCTCGCCCGCCCCGAGCCGCTCTTCGACCTGGAGGCCCCGGGCCGCCCCCGCCCCCGCGCGGAGCTCAACCGGGAGCGCCTCGCCGAGGAGCGACGCCTGTTCCGCCTCGTCCTCTCGCGCGCCCGCCGCCGGGTGATCCTCACGACGAGCGCCTCGGAGGACGCGGACGCCGTCACCACCATCTCGCGCTTCGCGGACGAGCTCGACCTCCCGTGGCGCGACGCCCCGATCCCGCCGTTCCCCGACCCCGTGTCCGTCGCCGAGGCGCGCGCCACCTGGCGCCGCACGCTCGCCGACCGATCCGCGCCCCCGGCGGAGCGCCTCGCCTGCCTCGAGGGGCTCCTCGCGCTCGGCGTGGACCCCGGGCGCTGGTGGTTCCAGCTCGACTGGTCCAGCACGGGGCCCCCGGAGCGCGACGCTCTCCGCCTCTCCTACTCGCGCCTCAGCCACCTCGAGAACTGCGAGCTCCAGTACCTGCTCGCCGACGAGCTCGGGCTCGATCCGGGGGGTGGGTACCCGGCCTGGGTGGGGCACCTCGTCCACCGGATCATCCAGGAGATCGAGGCGGGGCGGATCCCCCGCACCCGCCAGGCCTTCGCAGCCGAGATCGAGCGCCGGTGGGACCCCTCGCGCTTCCCGTCCCACGCGGTCTCGGAGGCCGAGCGCCGTCACGCCCTCGAGACCTTCGTGCCCAACTGGTTCGAGCGCTACGGGGACCTCCCGGCCCGCGCCACCGAGCGCCGCTTCGCGTTCGAGTTCGACGGCGCGACGATCTCCGGGGTCATCGACCGCATCGGCCCGGTGCCCGAGGGGGAGCTGCGGATCACGGACTTCAAGACCGGCCGGCCGGAAAACGCCGGACCCGTGGCCCAGAACCTCCAGCTCGGGATGTACTTCCTCGCGGTGCGGGAGTGTCCCGACCTCGCCGCGTACCGCGACGAGCTCGCCGGCGTGGAGCTCGCGTTCCTCGGCGGCAAGCGCAACGACCCGAGCATGGAGGTCCAGGCGTGGCCCCTCTCGGGCGGGCGAGAGGAGGGCTACGAGCGCCGGATGCGCGAGCGCCTCGCCGCCCTCATCGCGCGGGTGCGCGAGCTCGACGAGGCCGGCGCCTACGTGGCCTCCACCTCCGCGGACTGCACGTTCTGCCGGTTCCGGACCCTCTGTCCTCGCTACCCGGAGGGCGGTCCCGTGTTCCCGGTGGCGGGGGGAACGCCCGCGGAGGCGGACGCGCGATGAGCGCCTACCCGGAGCCGATCGTCGCCTTCCTCGGCGGCGAGCCGACCGAGGAGTAGTGGCGCGCGATCTCCTACCCCCTCGAGCCCTTCGTCCTCGTGGCCGGGGCGGGCTCCGGGAAGACGTCGGTCATGGCCGCCCGCGTCGTCTACCTCGCCATGGTGGCGGCGGGGAAGCTCGAGGCGGACCACCCCGGCGTCTCGCCCGGGAACGTCCTCTGCCTC
>BEHO01000064.1 GCA_002898915.1 bacterium HR12 | reverse complement strand
GCACACGCTCGTCGAGCCGGGTCGGTCCGTGGTGGGGCAGGCGATGGTGACCCTGTACCGGGTCGGCGTGGTGAAGGTGCGCGAGGGAGCGCCGATCGTGGCCGTGGACGGGGGCATGTCCGACAACATCCGTCCCATGCTCTACGGCGCCCGCTACCGGGTGGCCTTCGCGAGCCCGCCCCGGGACGACGGCCCGGTCCGGGTCCGGATCGTCGGCCGCCACTGCGAGTCGGGCGATGTGCTCGCTCCCGACGCCGAGCTGCCCGGGGTGCCCCGCCCGGGGGACCTGCTCGCGTTCGCGGCGACCGGCGCGTACACGTACTCGATGGCGAGCGCCTACAACCGGGTGGGCCGTCCGGCCGTCGTCGGGGTCGTGGACGGCCGGGCGCGCCTCTGGCTCCGCCGCGAGGACGCGGCCGACCTCGACCGGCTCGAGGTCGCGTGGGACCCCGGGCGGCGCGTGGCGCCGCCCCCAGGGGTGGAGGTCCGACCGGCACGTCCCGCGGACGCCGAGGGGTTCCTCGGCGTCTATCGGGAGGCGGTGGCCGAGGAGCGCTACCTGCGCTCCGAGCGGGTCCTGCGCACCGTGCGAGAGGCGCGACGCCTGCTCCGTCACCCGGTCACCGACGAGCGGGCGTGCTTCGTCGCGGTGGAGGGCGGACGGGTCGTCGGCTGGATCCAGGTCGTGCGGGAACCCCACCCCGTGGTGCGCCACGTCGCGACGTTCGGCATGGCCGTGGCTCGGGACCGACGCCGCCGGGGCGTCGGCTCGGCCCTCCTCTCCGAGGCCCTGCGCTGGGCCCGGGATCGCGGCGTGAGCAAGGTGGAGCTCTCGGTCTACCCCGACAACCGGGCGGCGCTCGCGCTCTACCGCCGGTTCGGGTTCGTGGAGGAGGGGCGGCTCTCGGGCCACTCCCGCGAGCCGTCGGGCTACCGGGACGAGATACTGATGGGCGTCTGGCTGCAGGGGGAGCGGTGATCGGCGGGACGTTGCGGGTCGGGCTGCTCGGGTGCGGGAACGTGGGGGCGGCCGTGGTGCGCCTCCTCGCCGAGCACGCCGACGACATCGCCCGGCGGGCGGGGTGCCGCCTGGAGGTCGCCCGCGTCGCCGTCCGCGACCCCGCCCGGCCCCGGGACGTGCCGCTCCCGCCGTCGCGGTTCACCGCGGACCCGATGGCGGTCGTGGAGGACCCCGACGTCGACATCGTGTGCGAGCTGATCGGCGGGGTCGAGCCGGCCGGTTCCCTGATCCTCGCCGCCTTCGAGCGGGGCAAGCCGGTGGTGACCGCGAACAAGGAGCTCCTCGCCACGCGGGGCCGCGAGCTGTTCGACGCCTCCGACGCGAAGGGCCTCGACCTCTACTTCGAGGCCGCCGTCGGCGGCGGCATCCCCCTGATCCGGCCGTTGAAGGAGTCGCTCACGGGTGAGCGCCTGCGCCGCGTCATGGGGATCGTGAACGGCACGACGAACTTCATCCTGACGAAGATGGCCGATGAGGGCCGGCCCTTCGCCGAGGTGCTGGCCGAGGCCCAGGCCCTCGGGTACGCGGAGGCCGACCCGAGCGCCGACGTGGACGGGCACGACGCCGCGGCCAAGTGCGCGATCCTCGCCTCGATCGCCTTCAACGCGCGGGTCACGGCGGCCGACGTGTACCGGGAGGGCATCTCCGGCGTGACGCCGGAGGACATCGCCTTCGCCCGGCGGCTGGGGTACGCGGTGAAGCTCCTCGCCGTCGCCGAGCTCGTGGACGGCGACCGGATCGCCGCCCGCGTCCACCCGGCGATGATCCCGGTGACGCACCCCCTCGCCGCCGTGCGCGACGCGTACAACGCCGTCTTCGTCGAGGGGCCGCGCGTCGGCGAGCTGATGTTCTACGGGCGAGGGGCCGGTGGCGACCCCACGGCGACGGCCGTCGTCGGGGACCTCGTGAGCGTGGCGAGGAACCTCCAGGCCGGCACGCGCGGCGTGGGGTGCACGTGCTTCCACGAGCGCGCGGTGCGGCCCATGAGCGAGCTCGACGGCCAGTACTACATCCTCATGCGGGTGGAGGACCGACCCGGGGTCCTCGCCGAGATCGCCTCGGTCTTCGGTCGGTGTCGCGTCTCCATCAAGAGCGTGTGGCAGGAGGGGATCGGCGAGGACGCGCGGCTCGTGTTCATCACGCACCGGGCGCGGGAGGGCGCGTTCCAGGAGGCCGTGGCGGGGATCCGCGGCCTGGCGCCGGTGCGCGAGGTGCGCTCGATCCTCCGGGTCGAGGCGGAGGAGTGAGGCCCGTGGCCCGCCCCTGGCGAGGGATCATCGAGGAGTACCGGGAACGGCTCCCGGTGGGGCCGGACACGCCGGTCGTGACGCTCCGCGAGGGCGGGACCCCGCTCGTGCGGTCCGAGCCGCTCTCGGCGGAGACCGGCTGCGAGGTGTTCCTGAAGTACGAGGGCGCCAACCCCACCGGCTCCTTCAAGGACCGCGGCATGACCGTCGCGATCAGCAAGGCGCTCGAGGCCGGCTCGAAGGCCGTGGTGTGCGCCTCGACGGGCAACACGAGCGCGAGCGCCGCCGCCTACGCGGCCAAGGCCGGGCTCACCTGCGCGGTCCTCGTGCCCAAGGGCAAGGTCGCGCTGGGCAAGATGGCCCAGACCCTCGTCCACGGCGCGCGGGTGCTCGAGGTGGACGGGAACTTCGACGACTCGCTGGAGCTCGCGCAGGACCTGGCGCGCCACTACCCGGTGACCCTCGTGAACTCGGTGAACCCCTTCCGGCTCGAGGGGCAGAAGACCCTCGCCTTCGAGGTCTGCGACGCCCTCGGGCGTGCCCCGGACCTGCACTGCGTGCCGGTGGGCAACGCGGGGAACATCTCGAGCCACTGGATGGGCTACTCGGAGTACCTCGCCGATGGCGTGATCGCCGAGCCGCCGCGCCTGTTCGGGTTCCAGGCGGCCGGCGCGGCGCCCCTCGTGCTCGGCCATCCCGTGAAGGACCCGCAGACCATCGCGACGGCGATCCGGATCGGCAACCCGGCGTCCTGGGACAAGGCGATCGCGGCGGCCCGCGAGTCCGAGGGCGGGATCCTCGCCGTGACCGACCGCGAGATCCTCGCCGCCTACCGGCGCGTCGCCCACGAGGGCCTGTTCGTCGAGCCGGCCTCGGCGGCGAGCGTCGCCGGGCTCCTCCATCTCGCCGCGGAGGGGACGCTGCCGGCCGGCGCCACCGTGGTGTGCGTCCTCACCGGGCACGGGCTGAAGGACCCGGAGTGGGCCATCACGGGGGCCGGCCATCCTCCGACGGTGCCCGTGGACCCGGCCGCGGTGGCGGCCGAGCTGGGGTTGTAGGCTCGCCCGCCGTGAAGCTCACCGCGCGCGTCCCCGCGACCTCGGCGAACCTCGGGCCCGGCTTCGACTGCTTCGGGCTCGCGCTGGATCTCTGCAACGAGGTGACGATCGACACCGAGGCCGAGCCCCGGATCAGCTGGGAGGGCGAGGGGGCGGACGAGCTGCCGACCGACGGCACGGACATGGTCAGCCGGGCCATCGCGGCGACGGTCGAACGGCTCGGCGCGGACCGTCCCGGCGGCGGGATCCCGCCGTTCGCGCTCCACGGGGTGAACCGGATCCCGCTGGCGCGTGGGCTCGGGTCGTCCTCGGCCGCCGCCGTGGCGGGCGTGGCCCTCGCGAGCGCGCTCATCGGTTCGGCCGGGCCCGGTGGCGATCCCGCCATGACCTTCGCGGTCGCGGCGGAGCTCGAGGGCCACCCCGACAACGCCGCCCCCGCCGTCTACGGCGGTCTCACCGTGGTCGCCGAGGGATCGGTGCGACGGCTCGACGTGCACCCGGCGATCCGACCGGTCGCCCTCGTGCCGGAGGGGATCCGGGTCCCGACCGACGCCGCCCGCCGGGCGCTGCCGACGACCGTGCCCCTCGCCGACGCCGTGTTCAACGTCGCGCACGCGGCCCTCGTCGTGACCGCGCTCACGGGGGGCGACCTCGAGCTGTTGCGCGTGGCGCTCCGGGATCGGCTCCACGAGGAGGCCCGCCTCTCGCTCGTCCCGCCCGTGCGTGCGGTGATGGGGGACCTGCGTGCGGCGGGCGTGCCGGTCTGCGTCTCCGGCTCCGGACCGACCCTGCTCGCGTTCGAGCAAGAGGGCGTCCCCGTCCCGCACCCGGGTGCGGGCTGGCGTGTCCTCCGTCTCGCCGTCCGCCCGCGGGGGGTGGAGGTCGTGTCGGCGTGAGCGGACGAGCATGTGGCCCGATGTCGTTGAAGGACGGATGCGCCGAACCTAGACTCGCCGGGAGCCGCCCATGAACGTCGCTGCCCAGCAGCCGCAACCCCCGCTCGAACGACCGGTCGAGGGCGCCGCCCCGGTCCTCATCACCGATCTCGCCAGCAAGACCCTGGCGGTGAAGGAGGGCGACGTCTTCCTGTACTCGGACCGCGAGGGGAACCTCGACCACGGCGGCACCTACGGCCTCGGGCTGTACGCGGCCGACACGCGGTTCCTCTCGCACTTCCGCATGACCGTGAACGGTCGGGACCCCGTCCTCCTGTCCTCCTCGGCCGAGCGCGGCTACATGGGGCACGTCGACCTCACGAACCCCGACCTCTACGAGGGGGATCGGGTGAGCGTTCCCCAGCAGACCCTCAACATCCGTCGCGTCCGGGTGATCGACGGCCGCCTGTTCGAGCGGGTGCGGGTGAAGAACTACAACCCCTTCCCGGTCGCGGTGGACCTCGCGTTCGCCTTCGGCTCGGACTTCGCGGACATCTTCGAGGTCCGCGGCATGCTCACCCCGGAGCACCCCGCCATCGAGGCGCCGGTCCTCGAGCCGGACCGGGTGGTGCTCGCCATGGTGGGTCGCGACGGGGTCCGGCGCGAGACCCGGATCTCCTTCGGCACGAAGCCGGACGACCTCCGGGTGGAGGGCTGGACCGTGCACGCCACCTTCCGCCTCAGCCTCGGCCCCTACCAGACGAAGCTCGTGAGCCTCACGGTGGACCCCGTGGTCGGGGACCGGGAGCCCGCTCCGATCGAGTTCGACGTCGCCGTGCATCGCCTCCGCCGCTCCTACGAGGAGTGGGAGCGCGGCTGCACCAGGGTGGTGACGGACAACGAGCTGTTCAACGAGCTCCTCGACCGGAGCCTCCGCGACCTGCGGGCGCTCGCGGCGCCGACCGACGGAGGGGAGGTCATCGAGGCCGGCATCCCCTGGTACGCGACGGTGTTCGGGCGCGACTCGCTGATCACCTCGCACCAGCTCCTCTCCATCAACCCGCGGCCGGCCCGGGAGACCCTCCGCTTCCTGGCGGCCCATCAGGGGACGAAGGTGGACGACTGGCGCGATGAGCAGCCCGGCAAGATCCTCCACGAGGTGCGGAGGGGCGAGCTCGCCGGCGCCGGCATCGTGCCCCACACCCCGTACTACGGGTCGGTGGACTCGACCCCCTGGTTCCTCATCCTCTTCGCCCAGTACCTGCGGTGGACGGCCGACCTGGCCTTCGCCGAGGAGCTCCTCCCCGCGGCCGAGGCGGCGCTCCGCTGGATCGACGAGTACGGCGACCTCGACGGCGACGGGTTCGTGGAGTACCTGTGCCGCTCGCCGGGCGGGATGCGCAACCAAGGGTGGAAGGACTCCAACGACGCGGTCGTGCACGCCGACGGGCGCCTGGCCGAGCCCCCCATCGCGCTCGCCGAGGTGCAGGGCTACGTGTACCTCGCCAAGCGCCGGATGGCGGACGTGTACGAGGCGCTGGGCCGCTCGAGGGAGGCGCGGGAGCTGCTCGCCCAGGCCGACGAGCTCCGCCGCCGCTTCAACGAGGCGTTCTGGATGGAGGACGAGCGCTACTTCGCGATGGCCCTGGACGCGGACAAGCGGCAGGTCCGGACGGTCACCTCGAACCCCGGGCACGCCCTCTACTGCGGCATCGTGGACGAGGACAAGGCCGTGGCCCTCGCCAAGCGTCTCCTGGCGCCGGACATGTTCTCGGGATGGGGGGTGCGGACGATGAGCAAGTCCGCGCTCGCCTACAACCCCATGAGCTACCACAACGGCTCGGTCTGGCCGCACGACAACGCCCTCATCGCCGCGGGCCTGAAGCGCTACGGGTTCGTGCGGGCCACGAACCGGGTCGCGACGGCGTTGTTCGACGCGGCCATCGCCGCGGACTACATGCGGCTGCCCGAGCTGTTCTGTGGCTTCACGCGGCGGACCCCGAACCGACCGGTGAGCTACCCGGTCGCGTGTTCGCCGCAGGCCTGGGCGGCGGGTTCCCCGTTCCTCCTCCTCCAGGCGATGCTCGGGATCTCCGCCGAGGCCCATCGGAACCTGCTGACCGTGCACCAGCCGCAGCTGCCGACCTGGTTGAACACCGTCGAGGTCCGGGACCTCGCCGTCGGAGCCTCGCGGATCTCGATGCTCTTCCGGCGGGAGGGGGAGATCACGGCTTTCTCGGTCCTCTCCCGCGAGGGCGACGTCCGCGTCGTGCTGGAGGAGTAGGCCTCACCGGATGCAGGGCCCGGTGTCCACCGCGGTGGTCCGGCTCACCGCCGCCTCGACGTCGTCGAGGATCTCCGTGCTGCGGATCGCGTAGCCGATCCCCGGATCCGCGCTCGAGGCCGCGAAGACGACGCCCGCCACGCGCCCGTCGGGCAGGACGAAGGGCCCGCCGGAGTTGCCCGGTCGCACCGTCGTCTGGAGCTCGTACAGCCCGCGCTCGACGTCCGTCCGGCCGTAGAT
>BEHO01000063.1 GCA_002898915.1 bacterium HR12 | reverse complement strand
GGGACGAGCTGCTGATGGAGGCGGTCAGGGCGCTCGAGCTGTTCCGCGCCACCATGCCGCCGCTCGGTCGGATGCGGCGCGAGCTCGCGCCGTGCACGGAGTGGCCGGTCCGGGTGGAGCTCGCCGGAGGCGCGCTGGTCCTCTCGGGCACCCTCGACCTCGTGCTCGGCACGTCCGAGGACGGGGACGCGTCCCGGGCGAGCCGTCTCGCCATCGACCTCAAGACCGGGCGCGCCTGGCCCGAGCACGCCGAGGACATGCGGTTCTACGCGCTCCTCCTCGCCCTCCGGTTCGGCGTGCCGCCGTACCGCGTCGCCACGCTCTACCTGGATTCGGGGGCGTGGCAAGCCGAGGACGTCGATGCGCGGGTGCTCGACCGTGCGGCGGACCGGGTGATCGCGGCCGTCCGGGCGGAGGTCTCCCTCCGCGCCGGGGAGGCCCCGTCCCTCCGCCCCGGGCCGTACTGCGGCTGGTGCCCGCGCGCCCAGGGCTGTCCGGCCCTCCGAGAGGAGGTTACATCGGCGTAGCCTCGTGATGTATGCTCACATCATGAAGCGGCTTCAGATCATGATCGAGGAGGACCTGGACGCCGCCCTGGAGCGCAGGGCCCTGGAGGAGGGGACCTCCAAGGCCGCGCTCATCCGGCGGTTCGTGCGGGATCGGGTCCGCCCGCTCCCGCCGATCGAGCAGGATCCGCTATGGCAGCTGGTCGAGGCCGCCGAGCGGGAACCGGTCCCGGAGCAGGTGCCGGAACCCTCGATCGACGAGGTGATCTACGAGTGGCCTTCGTCGACACCTCCTTCTGGATAGCGCTCCGGCATGCCGGGGACCGGCACCACGCGGAGGCCCGCGAACTGCTCCGCCGCCACGCCGACGAGCCCCTGGTCACCTCGAACCACGTCCGCGGCGAGACCTGGACGTGGCTCCGGCGGCGGGCCGGCCACCGGGCGGCGGTCGGGTTCCTCGACGCGCTCGCGGCCTCGGATCGGGTTCGGGTGGCGACCGTGGGCCCTGATCAGGAGGAGGCGGCCCTCGCCTGGCTCCGCGTCCACGATGAGCGCCCCTACTCGTTCGTGGACGCCACGAGCTTCGTCCTGATGCGCGCGATGCGGATCCGCGAGGCGCTCGCCTTCGACGGCGACTTCGCCGCCGCAGGGTTCGTGGAGCTCCGTCCCTAGGTCCGCGCCGTCCGCCGTACGCCGTTTGTCGGCGCCGGCGGGGCTCGCCTAGGCTCGGGGCGCCCCGCGCCCGGGGCGGTCTCCCGGGCGCCCGTTCAGCCGTCCTGAGGAGGGAGAGCGTGGCGAAGGACCTGTACGAGATCGGCGAGATCCCCCCGATCGGGGAGGTTCCGAAGCGGATGCACGCGATGGTCGTGCGCCCCGATCGCTACGGCGAGCCGAAGGACGCGATCCGCGACGAGGTCATCGACGTGCCGGAGCTCGGCCCGCACGACGCGCTCGTCATGGTCATGGCGGCGGGCGTGAACTTCAACAACGTCTGGGCCGCGCGGGGGATCCCGGTGGACGTCACGAAGACCCAGGCCCGGTGGGGCGAGCCGACCGACTTCCACATCGTCGGCTCGGACGCGTCGGGCATCGTCTACGCCGTCGGCTCCGAGGTCACGAACGTGAAGGTCGGGGACCACGTGATCGTCCACGCCGGCCAGTGGGACCTCGACGACCCCTGGGTGCTCGCCGGCAACGACCCGGGGCTCGCCCCGAGCTTCCGCGTCTGGGGCTACGACACCTGCTGGGGCTCGTTCGCCCAGTTCTGCAAGGTCCAGGCCCACCAGTGCCTCCCGAAGGCCGAACACCTGACCTGGGAGGAGGCCGCGGCCCCCACCCTCACCGGCGGGACCGCTTACCGGATGCTCCACGGCTGGCCGCCGAACACCGTGAAGGAGGGCGACGTCGTCCTGGTCTGGGGCGCGGCCGGGGGCCTCGGGTCCCTCGCCGTGCAGCTCGTCAAGCTCGCCGGCGGGAAGGCCGTCGGGGTGGTGAGCTCCGACGAGAAGGGCGAGTACGCGAAGCGCCTGGGGGCCGTCGGGTACGTGAACCGGCGGAAGTTCTCGCACTGGGGCATCCCGCCCCGCTGGGACTCGCCGGAGTGGAAGGACTGGCTGGAGGGCGCGAAGGCCTTCGGCAAGGCGATCTGGGAGGCCCTCGGCGAGCGCCGGAACCCGAACATCGTCTTCGAGCACCCCGGGCAGGACACCATCCCCACCTCGATCTTCGTGTGCGAGCGCGGCGGCATGGTCGTGATCTGCGCCGGCACGAGCGGCTACGACACGATGGTGGACGTCCGGTACCTCTGGTACCTGCAGAAGCGCTACCAGGGCTCGCACCTGTTCAACGACGAGCAGGCCGCCGCCTTCAACGACCTCGTCCGCGAGGGCAAGATCGACACGACCCTGGGGCACACGTACGAGTACCACGAGACCCCCATGGTCCATCAGCTCATGGGCGAGGGTCGGCTGCCCGAGGGGAACGTCGCGGTCCTCGTGAACGCGCCGCAGCGCGGCCTGAAGGACCTGCCGTAGCGGCGGGACGCCGACGGTCATCCGGGACCCGCACCGGTCCCCGCGGGGGCGGGACCACCTTCCGCGGAGGGCCAGGTAGCCTGGTGCCCGGCAGGGGACCTGCCGTCTGCGGCAGCCGGAGGGGGTGGGGGATCTGCGCCGCCGGGTCCGAGCGAGCGCCGCGGTGGCGGGGACGACCATCGTCCTCGTCGCGGCGGCCCTCCTCCTGCGTGGCATCGTCTCCGGCGGACGGAACCGACCGGTCGCACCGAAGCTCGCGCCGCAGCGCGTCTACGTGCTCGAGGTCGCGGGCGACCTCCGGGCGTTCGACGTCGCCGCGGGCGGGCAGGCGACCCAGGCGTGGCGAGCCCGGCCGGGCGGCGGCTGGTACGAGGACGTCGTCGCGTCGCCCGACGGCTCCCGGCTGTTCGCGGTGGGCCCCGGGGGCCTGGCGGTCCTGGACGCCGCGTCGGGCGCGGTGAGGGCCGAGGCGACGTTCGGCGCGTGGGCTTGGCGGGGGGTGATGCTGACCGGCCTCAACCCGACCATGGCCGTGTCGCCGGACGGCTCGAGGGTCTTCGTACGGGTGCTGCCGGCCGGTGGCGAGGTCGTGCGCGACGAGGCGATCGCGACCTTCGACGTGGGAAGCGGTCGGTTCCTGCCGGAGGCGGCGTCCGTCACGGGGTGCTTGCCCGGAGATCCGGTGCTGCCCCTCGGGCCCTCCAGCCTCGCCCTGGTGTGCACGTCGGACGGGAACGAGATCCGGTTCCTCGAGCTGTCCCCGACGGGGGGCGTGAGCTCCGAGGAGCGGCTCGAGCTCCCGAGCAGCACGGCCGGCGTCGAGCTCCCGCACCTCGCCGAGCCCCTGGATCTCGGACCGGTGGCCGGGGCGGTCTCCTGGCCGGAGCGGGGCGAGATCCTCGCGGTCACGCGGGAGGGGGAGGTGTTCGTGATCGACGTGGCCACCCGCACCCTCGAGGCGAGGGTCCGCCTCGACCTCCCGGGCTTCCGGGTCGCCTGGCCGGCCCGGGTGGCTCGGGTGGGGGCGGAGCTCGTGCTCGGCCTCCAGCCGGTGGACTTCACCGGGGCCGACCGCGCGACGCACCTCGCCGTCGTCGACCCCTCGGCCTTCGAGGTGCGGGCGATCTCGCCGGCCGACGCCTGGGCGTTCGCGCCGGGCGCCGGAGGTGGCCCGTGGCTCTTCCTCCTCGAGGCTCCGCGGGAGGGTGCGCACGGGGTCGGCGTCCCGGCCCGCGACCCGCTGAGCGGGGAGCGCATCCCGGTCCTTCCGCGGACGACCCTCGGCGGCACCGGGCTCGGGATCGTGCTCGCCGGCCCCCGACCGTGAGGGCCACGGGCCCGGGCTACCCCTCCTGGACGAGCTCGACGAGGACCCCGCCCATCCCCTTTGGGTGGACGAAGGCGATGCGGGTCCCGCGCGAGCCGGGGCGGGGGACCTCGTCCACGAGGGGGACGCCCTCGGCGCGCAGGCGCTCCAGGGCGGCCGCCACGTCCTCCACGCGGTAGGCGACGTGGTGCACGCCGGGCCCCCGCGAGGCGAGGAACCGCCCGACCGGCGTCTCCGGGCCGAGCGCCCCGAGGAGCTGCACGTAGGAGGTCCCGACGGCGAACAGGACCTCCTCGACGCCCTGGTCCTCGACGCGCTCGCGGTGCACCGGCTCGAGGCCGAGGGTGCGGCGGTAGTGCTCCACGGCGGCCTCGAGGTCCGCGACGGCGATCCCGACGTGGTCGAGCTCGGTGATCACGATCGCTTCCGCGGAGGCCGCCCCGCCGGCGGCGGCTGGAGCCGGCCGATCAGGCGCATGGCCTCGGTCATGTGGTAGCAGGGCATCGTGAGGGCGGTGACCACGGCCGCCACGGCCTGGGTCCGGAGATCCTCGGGGGGCTTGGCCCCGGGCCCGGGGGTCGCCTTCAGCGCGTAGAACTCGACGAGCTCGAGGAACTGGGCGAGGGAGGGCACGAGGCCGCCGCGCTCGTAGGCGTAGATCGTCTGGCGGGCCGCGGGGCAGGCGGGATCGGCCACGGCGTCCTGGACCGCCCGGAACCCGGCGGCCCGGCGCAGGCCTCTGAGGAGGGCCCCGATCGCCCGGGCCTGCTCGGGATCGATGGGAGGCAGCTTCTTCCTCGCCATGGCAACCGCACGATAGCGGTTCCGGGCCCCCGGCGTCGTGCGTAGTGCGGAAGGCCGATGCGGCCTCGCCCGGACCCCTTTACCATGGGACGGGTCGGGTGAGGGATCTCGGGGGAGGACGCGTGAGGAAGACCGAGCGGTCGGCCGCGGCGCTCGCGCACGGCTCGGACCTGCAGACCCTCGGCCGGGCCGACGTCTTCAAGGTGCGCGAGCGCACCCGCCGGCGCCGCCTGTGGCGCCTGATCCTCACCCTGGGGCTGATCGACGGCTACCTCTGGTACCGCTACCTCACGAACAACCCGTTCGAGCTGCCGGCCCTCGGCCCCGACTGGGTGATCTGGGCCCCGATCCTCGTCCTCATGGTCCTCATCGCGCTCATGTTCGCGATGCCGCTGTTCAGCGGGCGCTCGCCGCACCTCGTCGTGCGGCCCGAGGAGATCGAGGTCGGGCTGGACGAGATCAAGGGCCTCGACCCCCAGGTGGAGGAGGTCAAGCGCACGCTCGACGTCTTCCTCGGCTACGCGACGTTCCGGAGCGAGCTCGGCGGGAACCCCCGGCGGGGGATCCTGTTCGAGGGCCCGCCCGGCACGGGCAAGACCTTCCTCGCCAAGGCCATGGCCAAGCAGGCCGGCGTGCCGTTCCTGTTCATCTCGGCCCCGGCCTTCCAGTCGATGTGGTTCGGGATGACGGGGGCCCGGATCCGCTCGTTCTTCAAGCGCCTCCGGAAGCTCGCGCGCAAGGAGGGCGGCGCCATCGGCTTCATCGAGGAGATCGACGCGATCGGGGCCGAGCGGGGCGGCCTGGCAGCTTCCGCCGACCCGACGGGCCTCGGGCGGGTGGCCTCGCGGTTCATCGGGCCCGGGAACTCCGGGATGGTGAACGAGCTCCTGATCCAGATGCAGTCGTTCGACCAGCCGCCCTGGAGCCAGCGGGCGCGGGCCCGGGTGATCGAGTGGATCAACGGGTACCTGCCGCCGGACCGGCGGATCCCGGCCGGCAAGCCCGTCTACAGCAACATCCTGCTCATCGCGGCCACGAACCGGGCCGACCAGCTCGACCCCGCGCTGCTCCGACCCGGCCGCTTCGACCGCCGCCTCTACTTCGACCTGCCCACGAAGCACCAGCGACGCGACCTCATCGACTTCTTCCTGGCCCGCAAGGCCCACCACGTGCAGCTCGACGACGACGCGGTCCGGGAGCGCCTGGCCCACGACACGTTCGGCTACACGCCGGTGATGCTCGAGCACCTCTTCGACGAGGCCCTCCTGGTCGCGCTCCGGGACGGGCGCCGCGAGATGAACCTGAACGACGTGTACGAGGCCAAGCTCACCGAGGAGCTCGGCCTCAAGCAGCCCGTCGTGTACACGGAGTCCGACCGGGTGGCGGTGGCCACCCACGAGGCCGGGCACGCCACCGTCGCCTACTTCCTCGGCAAGGGCCGGCGCCTGGAGGTGCTCTCCATCATCAAGCGGCGGCAGTCGCTCGGGCTCCTCGCCCACGGCGACGCGGAGGAGCGCTTCACCCGCACGCGCTCGGAGATCGAGGCGGCCATCGCCATCGCCCTCGGGGGCCTGGTGGCCGAGGAGCTCTTCTTCGGCGAGTCCGGGACCGGGCCGGCGTCGGATCTCGGCGGCGCGACCACCCTCGCCGCGCAGATGGTGGGCTCCTTCGGGATGGCCGGCTCGCTGATCAGCTACGAGGCGATCGCCGAGGGTCCGATCGGCTCGCGGAACCTGGTCGGCCGGGTCCTCGCCGACCCCGACGGCAAGGCCCGGGTGGAGGAGATCCTCGAGGCCCAGCGGGCGCGCGTGACCGCGCTCCTCGAGGAGAACCGGGACGTGGTGGTGGCCCTGCGCGACGCCCTCATCGCCCGGGACGAGCTCGTCGGCGAGGAGATCACGGAGACGATCGAGCTCGCCCTCGCCGCGCGGCAGGGGTAGGCCGTGGCGCCCTCGGTCATCCTCGGCGGCGCGCGGACCCCCATCGGCAAGCTCGCGGGGACCCTGGCCCCCCTCTCGGCGGTGGAGCTCGGGGCCATCGCGATCCGGACCGCGCTCGAGCGGGCCGGCGTGCCCGCCGAGCGGGTCGGGTACGTGATCAT